>JBFYOR010000269.1:0-12088 GCA_041303695.1 Mycobacterium sp.
CGGGCGACTTCTCGGTGCCCATCGACTTGAACCAGTCCACCCCGTTGACCATGATCGGCGGCACGCTGGCGATGGACTCGACGTTGTTGACCACCGTGGGGCAGGCGTAGAGCCCGGCGACGGCGGGAAACGGCGGCCGCAGCCGGGGCTGGCCGCGCCGGCCTTCGAGGGAGTCCAGCAGGGCGGTCTCCTCACCGCAGATGTAGGCCCCGGCACCGGCGTGCACGATGAGGTCCAGATCGAATCCGGTACCGAAGATGTTGCGACCCAGGTACCCGGCGGCGTAGGCCTCGTCGACGGCGGCCTGCAACCGGCGCAGCACCGGGACCACCTCGCCGCGAAGGTAGATGAAGGCGTGCCGGGCGCGGATCGCGTAGGCGGCGATGATCGCGCCCTCCACCAGGAAGTGCGGGGTGGTCAGCAGCAGTGGCATGTCCTTGCAGGTGCCGGGTTCGGACTCGTCGGCGTTGACCACCAGGTAGTGCGGCTTATCCGACTTCTGGTCGATGAACGACCATTTGGTCCCGGTCGGGAACCCCGCGCCGCCCCGGCCGCGCAACCCGGATTCCTTGATCTCGGTGATGACCTCGTCGGGGGACATGCTCAAGGCCCGGCGCAGGCCCTGGTAGCCGTCGTGGCGCCGGTAGGTTTGCAGGGTCCACGGCTGCGGTGCGTCCCAGAAGCGGCTCAGCACCGGGGTCAGCATGGCTGCTCCCCGTTGAGTGAGGAACCTCGCAGGGGATTACTCGCACTTTGTCTGCGGGACTCCTCACTCGACGCCCGCAGCCCGGCCAGGGTGGGCTCGCCCGGCCCGGTGGTGTCGACGGCGGGCTCGCCGACGCCGGCCAGCGTGCGCGCGGTCTGTCGGAAGGTGCACAGCGGGGCGCCACGGCTGGGGGTAATGGTCTGGCCGCTTCGCAGGGCGGTGACGAGTTCGGTTGCACTGGAGGGGGTCTGGTTGTCGAAGAACTCCCAGTTGACCATCACCACCGGCGCGTAGTCACACGCGGCGTTGCACTCGATGTGCTCCAGGGTGATGGTGCCGTCGGCGGTGGTCTGCCCGGCGTGCACACCGAGTTCGCTCTGCAGTGCCTCCAGGATGGCGTCGCCGCCCATGATCGCGCACAGCGTATTGGTGCAGACCCCGACCAGGTAGTCGCCGGTAGGACTGCGCCGGTACATCGAGTAGAACGTCGCCACGGCGGTGGCCTCCGCAGCGGTCAACCCGAGTTGGGTTGCGCAGAAGTCGATTCCGGCCTTGGTGAGGTAGCCGTCCTCGGACTGCACAAGGTGCAGCAGCGGCAGCAGGGCTGAACGTGACTGCGGGTAGCGGGCGATGATGACGGCGGCGTCGGCGGCCAGTCGCGCGGTGACCTCCGGCGGATACCCGGCCCGACCACCGATCGGGGGGCCGGGCTCGTCGGGGCGCGGGCCCAAAGTCAGGTCGACGCTCATCGGTCGACACCTCCCATCACCGGGTCGATGCTGGCCACCGCGGCGATCACGTCGGCCACCATGCCGCCCTCGCACATCGCCGCCACCGCTTGCAGATTGGTGAAGCTCGGGTCACGGTAGTGCACCCGGTAGGGCCGGGTGCCACCGTCGGAGACCATATGCACGCCGAGTTCACCGCGCGGTGACTCCACTGCGGTGTAGACCTGCCCGGCCGGCACCCGGAAACCCTCGGTGACGATCTTGAAGTGGTGGATCAGCCCCTCCATGGAGGTGCCCATGATCTTGGCGATGTGGGCCGGGGAGTTGCCCAGCCCGTCCGGCCCGACTTCCAGGGCGGCCGGCCAGGCCAGCTTTCGGTCTTCGATCATCACCGGACCCGGCTCCAGACGCGCCAGGCACTGCTCGACGATCTTCACCGACTCGTGCATCTCGCCGACCCGGATCAGGTAGCGGCCATAGCAGTCCGCCCCATCATCGGTGATGACATCGAAATCGTAAGTCGCGTAACCGCAATAGGGTTGGCTCTTTCGCAGGTCGTGCGGCAGGCCGGTGGACCGCAGCACCGGGCCGGTGATGCCCAGCGCCATGCAGCCGGTGAGGTCCAGGTAACCCACCCCCTGGGTGCGGGCCTTCCAGATGTAGCTCTCGGTGAGCAGATCCGCCAGTTCGCGCAGCCGGGCAGGCAGGATCTTGAGCAGGTCGGCGACCCGTGCCGGGCCGTCCTCGGGCAGGTCGGCGGCCACCCCGCCGGGCCTGATGTAGGCGTTGTTCATCCGCAGGCCGGTGATCGCCTCAAAGACGGACAGGATCAGTTCGCGTTCCCGGAATCCGAAGAACATCGGCGTCATCGCGCCCAACTCCATGCCGCCGGTGGCCAGCGCCACCAGATGCGAGGAGATCCGGTTGAGTTCCATCAGCATCACCCGGATCACTGTGGCGCGCTCCGGAATGTCATCGGTGACGCCCAGCAGTCGCTCCACCCCGAGGCAGTACGCCGCCTCGTTGAAGAACGGCGACAGATAGTCCATCCGGGTCACGAACGTCACGCCCTGGGTCCAGTTCCGGTACTCCAGGTTCTTCTCGATACCGGTGTGCAGATAGCCGATGCCGCAACGGGCCTGGATGACCGTCTCACCCTCGATCTCCAGGATCAGCCGCAGTACGCCGTGAGTCGACGGGTGCTGCGGGCCCATGTTGACCACGATCCGCTCGCCGGCCATACCGTCGCGGGCGGCGTCGACGATCTGTTCCCAGTCCTGGCCGCCGAGAACGATCACGGGGTCGGCCACTTGGTCCTCGCTGCCCATCAGTGGTACGACCTGCGCTGGTCCGGTGGCGGGATCTGAGCGCCCTCGAATTCCACCGGAACCCCGCCGAGTGGATAGTCCTTGCGCTGCGGGTGGCCCACCCAGTCGTCGGGCATCTCGATGCGGGTCAATCCGGGGTGGCCGTCGAAGATGATGCCGAAGAAATCGTAGGTCTCGCGTTCGTGCCAGTCGCAGGTCGGATACACCGCGAACAGCGACGGGATGTGCGGGTCGGAGTCCGGGCAGGCCACCTCGAGCTGGATGCGCCGGTTGTGGGTGATCGACATCAGCGGGTAGAACGCATGCAGTTCACGGCCGGTGTCGTCGGGGTAGTGCACACCCGATACGCCGCAACACAATTCGAAACGCAGCGCGGGGTCGTCCCGAAGCGCCGCGGCCACCGTCAGCAGATGCTCGCGGCGCACTTCGGCGGTCAGCTGATCGCGATGGACGACGACGCGCTCAAGGGCGGCCGCGAAGGCGTCGGCGCCGAGGACCTCACCGAGCCGGTCGACGACGTCGTCGAAATAGCCGCCGTAGGGCCTCGGGGTGCTGCCCGGCAGCGAGACGGGTTGGACCAGCCGGCCGTAACCCGAGGTGTCGCCGGACCCCTCGATGCCGAACATCCCATGACGCACGCCGATCACCTCGGGGCCTCCGGCACCCGGTTCAGTGCTGCTCACCGCAGCAGACCCTTGAGTTCGATGGTCGGCCTGCTCGCCAGTGCGGCGGCTTCGGCGGCGGCCACCGCCTCGGCGCGGTTGACGCCGAGTGGCATCTCGGCGATCTTGGCGTGCAACATCAGGATGGCGTTGAGCAGCATCTCCGGCCGCGGCGGGCAGCCGGGCAGGTAGATGTCGACCGGCACGATGTGGTCCACGCCTTGGACCACCGCGTAGTTGTTGAACATCCCGCCACTGGAGGCGCACACGCCCATGGCCAGCACCCACTTGGGTTCGGCCATCTGGTCGTAGACCTGGCGCAGCACCGGTGCCATCTTCTGACTGACCCGGCCGGCGACGATCATCAGGTCGGCCTGGCGCGGGGTGGCCGAGAAGCGTTCCATACCGAAGCGGGCGATATCGAAACGCGGACCTGCGGTGGCCATCATTTCGATTGCGCAGCAAGCTAATCCGAATGTCGCCGGCCACAGCGAGCCTTTACGGACGAAGCCGGCCACCTTCTCCACCGTGGACAGCAGGATGCCGCCCGGCAGCTGCTCCTCTAGTCCCATTCGAGCCCACCCCGGCGCCAGACGTAGGCATACGCGACGAACACCGTCGCCATGAAGATGACCATCTCAACCAATGCGAAGGTGCCGAGTTGGTCGAACGACACCGCCCACGGGTAGAGGAAGACGATCTCAATATCGAAGATGATGAACAACATCGCGGTCAGGTAGTACTTGATCGGGAAGCGCTGGCCCAGCTGCTCGCCTGCCACCGGCTCGATTCCGCACTCGTAGGCGGCCAGTTTGGCGCGGTTGTACCGGCGGGGCCCGACGACCAGGGCGATGACCACCGAGACGACGGCGAACATCGTTGCGATGCCCCCCAGCACCAGGATCGGGGTGTAGAGGCCCATGCCGTCCCACTCCTCGGTCGTGCCCGCTTGTGATCTCAGCCACAGCCTAGCGCCGGGTTACCGAACAGGAGACCGCAATAGCCCGACCACCGCCTCGCCGAGCCGGATCGGGTCGATCGGGTGGGGGACGGCGGCCTCGGCACGCGACCAGTTGGCCAGCCAGGCGTCGTCGGCGCGGCCGGTCAGGACCAGGATCGGCGGGCAGTCGGTGATCTCGTCCTTGAGTTGTTTGGCGATGCCCATCCCGCCGAAGGGGCTGGCCTCGCCGTCGAGAATGACCAGATCGAAACCGCCGGCGTCCATCAGCGTGATGACCATCGGGGCGGTCGCGACGTCGGTGTAGGTCAGCTCCGCCAGGTCCGGGTGCAGCCGGGTGCCCAGCGCCAGTCGGACCTGCTCGCGGGTTCCGGCGTTGCTGCTGTAGTTCAGGATGTGCAGCGGCTTCCCGGGGCTTCGGCCGGTCATCGTCAGAACGCCATCTCGCGCGGGACGAACCGGTCGGTGACATCGCCGACCAGGGTTTCGTCGTAGGGATCGATGACCAGGGCCGGCGCGCCCTCGGCCAGGTCGAGCCGGTCCATCTGTATCCAGATGACGTTGGGGCTGGTGGTCAGCTCGAAGAAGTACATCCGGTTGCTCAGATCGGTGACGGTGCGGTATTCGGTGTTGTAGACCCCGAATTCGGCGTAGGGCGCCCCGAACGGCACCGAGACGTTGCGCATGATCGCCATCACCGAGGCCACCGCCTCACGCTGCGATGCCGGCGTCGGCAGCAACGCCGAGTAGTAGGCCGCGCGCTGAAAGCGGTCCACGGCGTTGACGTTGCCGGGCAGCGGCATGTCCCGGCTGGGGTGGGAGAAGTCCTGCTTGGACAGCAGGGCCAACTGCTCGTCATAGGTCGGGTCGTTGGTCATCAGGGTGAACTGGCGGCCGTGGTGGATCACGGGTCGGCCGTCGGCGAGTTCGATGATCGCGGAGTCACCGCCGGAGTCCTCCAGAGCGAGGTGGATGTTGGAGTCATGGCCGCGGACGGTGATCTTCACCAGTTCGATGTCGTCCATCAGTGCCAGCGCCTCCTCGACGGTGGCGGCCCGGTCGAGCAGATACTGCAGCCACAGCGTGGTCTGAGCGGCCGGTTTGGCCGGGTCGCGGGTACCGAAGTCGGTGGCTTCCAGATACAGCCCGTGGCCGGCCAGTCCGGCGTCGTTGAGTCCGTCGATGGTGCCGACGCCGTAGATGGTGGTGACCAGGCTGGCGTAGCGGCTCGTCCAGCGCAGCGGGTTGGGGTCATCGCCGACGCCGGCCGGCGCGAAGCCTTCGCGCTGTCGACCGGGCGGGAAGGCGACGATCAGCGGCTGGGTGGACTCGGGCCAGTCCATGCTCCGGCCGGTCAGCACCGCCAGGCCATTGGTGTTCCACAGCACGCGGGTGCACATCGGCTGAGACTATCCCGAATTCGCTTGTGACATAGCGAATACCGCGTCGGCGACCAAGGTCGTGGTCGGCGGCATCATGCCCACCATATTGCCGCTGACACCCCACCTGGTCCGATCGATCTGTCCGCGCGCGGTCACCGCGACGGTGCCGTCGGCCTGTCGGCTGGCGGTGGTCGTCAGCGATACCGGCAGCGTGGTGCCGCGGATGCTCAGGGTCGCGCCGAGGTCGGCCCCGCTCACCTCGACGACGATCTCGGGGTAGCTACCGGAGTCGAAGAAGTCCGCAGATCGCAGATGCTTGTCCCGCATCCCGAGGCCGGTTCGCACCGAATCCGCGCGGATGACCAACCGCCCTGAGGCCGTGCCGTCGCCGGTGACGAATGCCTGTCCGGTCACCTCGGCGAAGTGGCCGTTGACCGGGATCAGGCCCCACATGGTCTTGTTGGTGAACCGGACCGACGACCGGGCCGGTACCAGGGCCCAGGTTCCGGCCATCGCCGGATCTCCGAGCAGTGTCTGAAGTGTCATGCCGTCCATTCTGGTGCGCCCCGGTCAGCTCCATCACGACCGGGTTGTCAGGGCCCCGGGCTATCCCCGTACCCCGGATGGGAGATCGCCAACCGGTGGCCGACCAGGGCGCGCAGGCAGGTCCGAACCTCGGCGTCGCGCCCGTCGAGGTCACCCGCCCGTATTGCCGCTGCCAGGGCGTCCTCGCCCGCGTAACCCAGCGCGGCCAGGGCGGCGCGCGGCGCGGCAGCTGAGTCGTCGCGGAGTTCGCGTTCGACGATGCGCAGCGCGTTGGCCGCGACCAGGGCGTGGAAATTGACGGCACCGGTGGTGGCCGCCCGGACCTCGCCGTCGAGGAACTCTGCGACCGCGGCGATGAGTTCGGCTGCGGTGGGCCGACCGTTGAGATCGGTCACGACGTGGCCTCCAGCAGATCCAGGACGTCCCATTCGGTTTCGCAGACCCGCCGCCCGATCGCGGCCAGTTCCACCGATCGGGTCTGCCCGGACAGGTGCCGCTCGGCTTGGTACCGGCAGATGATGCCCCAGCGCAGAGTGCCCAACACCAGCCACCAGTGCAGAGCGGAGCGGTCCACGGGTTCACCGCCGGCCCGTTCGTAGGCGGTGACGAAGTCCTCGACGGAGCCCAGCCCGCCGGCGGCGAGTTCGGCCGGTGCGCCGAACCGCCACGCCCGGATGCAGAACCAGGCCAGGTCCTCATAGACCTGACCGATGTGGACTGCTTCCCAGTCCAGCACCGCCGCCAGGGTCGGCCCCAGTCCCTGGCCGTCGACGATCAGGTTTCCCATCCGGAAGTCGCCGTGGACCAGCCGGGGCGCCGACGGGGCGGGACGGTGGGCCGCCAGCCATCGAAACGCCCATTCGAAGGTCGCGGTGGTATCGCCCAGTTCATCGAGGCGCTGGCGCCACTCGGTCAGCTGATCCTTCTCCTCCAAGCCGGCCGCATCGGTACACCCCCGGTGGATGGCGGCCAACGCCTGCGCACACTGCTCCAACAGCGCCGCCCGGCTGGCATCTTCGAGGCTGCGCTGAATGCGTCGGACGATGGTCTCCCCGGCGACCTCATCACAGATCAGGAACTGATTACCCAGTGCAGCAGCGGAATCCGACGCGGCGACGATATGCGGTACTGGTGCTCCGGCTGCCGCGGCCGCCTGCTGGACGGCGGCCTCCAGTTCCATTCCGGCGAAGCGATTGTCCGCCGGGGCGGTGCGCAGGATCAATCGGCGATGCCGCCCGCCGCTGACGGCGTCGAAGGAGTAGGTGGTTCTACTCGCACCGCCGGTGAGCGTGTGCAGATTCTCGACGACGACATCCTCGCCGAGAATCGGCCGAAGGACCAGCGCGAGTTCGTCTTTCACGCGCGCCCGAACCTGAACATCCGCTGGGCGACCCGGCGCATCTGAATCTCCTCGGCACCCTCGGTGATCCGGTATCGGCGGTGGTGGCGGTAGATGTGCTCGAAGGGCTCATGGCGGCTGTAGCCGATGCCGCCGTGCACCTGCATGGCCCGGTCGGCGGCCTCACACACCAGTCGGTTGGCGCGGTAGTTGGCCATCGACACCTTGTCGGAGACCTGCAGGTGGTGATTGCGGTCCAACTCCCAGGCCGCGTAGTAGACCAGCAGCCGGACCATCTGGGCCTCGGTCTGCAGCTCGACCAGCGGCCACTGGATAGCCTGGTTGAGCGCCAGTGGTTTGCCGAAGGTGACCCGCGTCGTGGCGTAGTCGACGGCCCGGTCGATGCAGTACTGCGCCGCGCCGAGGCTGCTGGCGGCTTGGCGGATCCTGTTCTCGTGCAGGAAGGTCTGCGCGACCTCGAGGCCGTGGTCAACCTCGCCGAGCACGGCGTCGGCCGGGATCCGCACATCGCGCAGCTCCACCTCACCGTGGTCGCTGGGCATGTTGAAGGTCCACCAGTAGTAGGGCACCTCGAAGCCGGGGCTGTCGCAGGGCACCAGGAACGCTGTGATGCCCACTGCCTGCCCGGGATCGCCGGAGGTGCGGGCGAACACCAGGTCGTGGGTGGCGCGGTGCACACCGGTGTTCCAGCGTTTGGAGCCGTTGATCACCCAGGTCTGGCCGTCGCGCACCGCGGTGGTCTCCAGCCAGGTGGCGTCGCTGCCGTGGTCGGGTTCGGTGAGCCCGAAGGCCATCGACCGGGCGCCGGTGAACATGGCTTCGATCCACTCGGCCTTCTGGGCGTCGGTGCCGAACCGGTCCATCATGATGACTTGCGGGAAGTTACCGACGATCGACGACTCGTCCTGCAGGTCGTTATGCAGGCCGAGTCCCTTGTGCGCCAGGTGTTCCCGGATCACCGCCATGTCGAGGTTGGTGCCGTCCCGGCCGCCGAACTTCGAGGGCAGGCCGTAGCGCAGCCAACCGGCGGCGTCGGCGCGGCGACGCATCTCATCGAGCAGGTCCTCCCACTCCCGTCGCGGCACACCACCGTTGTCCAGGTCGGTGCGGGCGAACTCCCGGCGGCGGTCGAAGTACTGCATGTGCTCGCGTTCCAGCGGTTTGATCTGTTCCTCGATGAACGCGTCCATCTCGGCCAGTAGCGCCGGAAGATGTTCGGGCAGGGTGAAATCCATTACTTCTCCTTCGGAGTGGCGGCGACCTCAGTCATGGGTCCGGTCACCGGAGCGCAGCAGGGCGCTGGGCAGCGGGTGCCCGACGACGGTCTGCGCAACCCGGGCCGCCTCGATGGCAGCGCCGAGGTCGACGTCCACGTCGATCCCGCTGTCCCGCAGCAGGTACACCAGGTCCTCGGTGGCGATGTTGCCGCTGGCGCCGGGGGCGAACGGGCAGCCGCCCAGACCGCCGACCGAGGAGTCCAACCTGCGGACCCCCGCGGTGACCGCGGCCCACGCGCTTGCCAGCCCGGCACCACGGGTGTTGTGGAAGTGCGCACCCAGTGGCCGGTCACCGATGCGGGGTGCGACTTGCTCGACGAGTGCGGTGACCCGTCCCGGCGTGGCGGTGCCGATGGTGTCGGCGATGGCGATCCGGTCGGCGCCGTGCTCGCAGGCGGCGTCGACGACATCGAGGACGCGCTGCGCCGGGGTGGGCCCGTCGAACGGGCAGTCCCAGGCGGTGGAGATGATCACCTCCACGCTGACGCCGGCGTCGTGGGCGATCGCCACGATATCGGCGATCTGCGCGCTGGCCTGCGCGCTGCTGCGCCCGACGTTGGCCTGGCTGTGGCCGTCGGCGGCGGACACCACGTACTCCACCGATCGGAAGCCGGCCGCGATGGCGCGGTGCACCCCGTTCGGGCTGGCCACCAGTGCGGAGAACTCGATATCGGGGTAGTCCGCCAGCGCGGCGGCCAGTTCGGGGGCATCGGCCAGGGAGGGCACCTTCGACGGTGAGACGAAGGCGGTGGCCTCGACCTCATGCACGCCGGTGGCGGCGATGGCCGCGAGCAGCTCGAGCTTGGCGGACAACGGGATCGGCGCCTCGATCTGCAGGCCGTCCCGCAGGGCGACCTCGCGGATGGTGACATGGGTGTTCACAGGACTCCTCGGCTGGTGAGTTCGGCGATCTCCGCAGAGCTCAGGCCCAGCAACTCGCCGTAGATCTCGTCGTTGTGCTGGCCCGGCCGCGCCGGACCGGCACTGCGCACGCCACCGGGTGTGGCGGACAACACCGGAACGACGCCGGGGCCCAGCACGCTGCGTCCGGCGCCCTCGTCGTGATGCTCGACGAGCATGCCGCGGGCCAGGAACTGCGGATCGCGGACCACCTCGGCGACGGTGTTGATCGGACCGGCGATCACCCCTGCGGCACTGAGGGTTTCGATGATGTCGTCCGGCTGGCGTCCGGCGGCCCAGTCGCCGATGAGGGCGTCGAGCTCGTCCTGGTTGCGCCCACGTGCCCCATGGTCGACGAACCGCGGATCGGTGGCGAGGTCGGGCCGGCCCATCGCCTCGCACAGCCGGCGGAACACGGTGTCCTGGTTGGCCGCGATCACCACCCAGCTGCCGTCGGCGCTCTGGTAGATGTTCGACGGCGCGATACCCTCCAGCCGGGTGCCGGACGGGCCCCGCACGACCCCACCGGCGTCGTAGTCGGGGATGGTCGACTCCTGCACGGCCAGGCAGGCCTCGGTGAGCGCGGTGTCGACGATCTGGCCCTGCCCGGTCACGGTGCGCCGGTACAGCGCCGCAAGCGCACCCTGGGCGGCGAACATCCCGGCCAGGGTGTCGCCGAGTGACAGCGCCAGCCGGGGTGGCGGTCCGTCCGGGAAGCCGTTCATATGCCGCAACCCGGACACGGCCTCGGCCACCGACGCGTAGCCGGCCTTGCCGGCGTCCGGTCCGGTCTGCCCGTAACCGGAGACCCGAACCAGGATGATGCCCGGATTACGTTGCCGCAGAACGTCGTAGCCCAGATCCCAGCGCTCCAGCGTGCCGGGACGGAAGTTCTCCACGATGATGTCGGAGCGCTCGGCGAGGTCCAGGAACACCTCACGGCCGCGGGGTTCGCGCAGGTTGAGTGTGATGGCCTTCTTGTTGCGGGCGTGCACGGTCCAGAAGAAGTGGTGGCCGTCGACCTCGGCCTGGCCCCAGGTGCGCAGCGGGTCTGGGGAGCCGGGGGGTTCGATCTTGATGACATCGGCACCCATATCGCCGAGCAACCGGCCGGCGAACGGCCCGGAGATGAGCGTGCCGACCTCGAGGACCCGGATGCCGTCCAGCGCGCCGGGCCCGGTCATGACGATGCGCCGGAAAAGCCGCGCCGATCGAGCCAGTCGGAGATCACATCCACCGCCTGTGCCAGGGTCTCGCGCTGGCCGGGTCCGGAGTAGTAGTGGTTGGCGTTCGCGATCTCGTGCATCTCCTTGTCCGGGTGCCCGATGGCGTCGAACAGTCGCCGGGTGTGGCTGGGGGTACAGGCATCGTCGGCGAGGTTGCCGATCACCAGGGTGGGCACTGCGATATCGCGCCCGCAGACCACCCCGTCGGCAGGCGCGTCGTCATAGCTCCACTGTGACAGCCAACTGCGCAGCGAACAGAACCGGGCCAGTCCGATCGGCGAGTTGTTGACGACCCGCGGGTCGCCCAGATAACAGGTGCCCGGTGTGCGGTCGTTGGGGTCCACCGTGGGGTCCAGCCAGCGCGGGTCGGCCATGGTGCCGTGCACGACGAAGCAGTACTCCTCGCCGTTGTTATCGGCAGAGCCGCGGCCGGCCGACTGCAGTTCGTCGAGTTTCGCTTTGACCCACTCGGTGATCCGCCGGTTGCGGTCGATCTGGGCCTGGCGGTAGCGATCGAGGAAATCAGTGCTGTAGGGCGGCTGATTGGGGTTGTCCGGGTTGTAGAGGTCCAGGTCCGGGTCCCGACGGGACGGGTCGGATTCGTCGAGGATGGCGGCGTCGAGCCATTCGGTCAGCGTGCCGTGCCGGCTGACATGCGCGGCCAGCAGCATGACGCCGTCGGCGGGGATCAGATCGGTCGTCGTGCGTTGGGCCTGCTGTTGGTAGAACAGCGACAGCGATCCGCCGCCGCTCCAGCCGGCCAGCACCACGCTGGAGTAGCCGAGTCGGTCCTTGGCGTCGTTGACGACCTGCCCGAGGTCCTGGACCACCTTCTCCATCAGCAGGGCGGAGTCGGTGCCGCGGAACCGGCTGCCCGCGTAGATCACGTGGTGACCGGCGCGGGCCAGGGCGTTGACCATCGGCAGGTAGGCGCCGCCGCCGATGGGATGCATGAAGATCAGCACGGTGTCGCTCGGCGATTCCGGTTTGAGGTGGTAGCACTCCAGGACGACGA
>JBFYOR010000270.1:0-5824 GCA_041303695.1 Mycobacterium sp.
GCGACAAGAGCGCCCGCCGCCAACCCGACGCCGACGGCGACGACGATCGGCCGGGTGCGCGCCTCCTCGGCGGCTATGCGTGCCCGGCCGGCGGCGCGGACCTCCCTGGTGGCCTCCTGAAGCAGTCCGTTGGCCGCCCCGGCCACCAATCCGAACGCACCCCAGAACACCCCGAACACCGCAAAGCCGGCCGGTTCCAGTCTGCGCGCCGCCAGGTACAGCACGGCGTAGCCGCAGGCCGCGGTGATCGCGGTGGCGATCCCGACCCGTGCGACGCTGCCCCGGGCCACTGGACCGGCGGTGGCGCTCACCGCATCGAACGGCGCGCCCGCGTCGGTCACAGTGGCGGAACTCGGGTCGAATACAGCCATGCCTCCCACAGTGGACGCAGTGAGATATCGGCGTAGTTGGCAGCCAGTCCGGTGAAGTCGTCGGTGACCGCCGTGCCGTGCCGGTGGCGGGTGGTCCAGTCCCGCAGCAGGGCGAAGAACCGGTCGTCGCCGACGACGCCGCGAAGCGAATGCAGGGTCAACGCGCCGCGCTTGTAGACCCGGTCATCGAACATCTCCCGCGGACCCGGGTCGGCCAGCAGCAGATCCTGCGGGGCGACGGTAAGTCGCTGGTGGTGCTGGCGGGCGAGTTCCTCGGCACTGCGCCCACCGGAGTTCTCCGACCACAGCCATTCGGCGTAGCAGGCGAAGCCCTCATGCAGCCAGATATCGCGCCAGCGCCGGGCGGTCACACTATTGCCGAACCACTGGTGGGCCAACTCGTGGGCGATGAGCCGTTCCGATCCCCGCCTGCCATCGCAGTGGTTGGATCCGAAGACCGAGATTCCCTGGGCTTCAAGGGGTATCTCGAGGTCGTCGTCGGTGACGACGACGGTGTAGCCGGCCGACAGCGGATAGGGCCCGAACAGTTTGATGAACAATTTCATCATTGCGGTCTGACGAGCGAAGTCATGAGTGAAGTTGTCCCGCAACCGATCCGGGATGACCGCCTGCATGGGCACCGGGGCTTTCGGTAGCTTGTACAGGTCGTACATGCCGATCAGAAGGGTGGCCAGGTAGGTGGAGGTGGGTTCGGGCTGTTCGTAGGTCCACACCGTCTGGCCGGCCCGAACCCGGCGAGACACCAGCTCACCGGGGGCCAGGGCGTAGAACGGACTGTCGGTACTGATCTGGAACCGGTAGCTCGCTTTGGAGCTCAGATGATCGTCGCAGGGGAACCACGTCGGCGAACCGTTGGGTTGCCCGGCGACCAGCGCGCCCTGAGAAAGCTCCTCGAATCCGACCTCGCCCCAGATGCTCCGGATCGGTCGGGGAGACCCGCCGTAGCGCACCGAGATCGACATCGCCGATCCGGCCGGCAGCGCGGCGCCGAGCTTGATCCTCAACTTTCCCGCCGAGGTGGCGAAGTGCTCCGGTCGGCGCCCGTTGACCGTGACCTTGGCGACGGACAGGGTGTCGGCCAGGTCCAGGGTGAAGTTCTGCAGCGACGCCAGCGTTACGGCCGTGATCGTCGCCGTGCCGCTGAGCCGGTTGCTGGCGACCTTGTACTCCAGCTCCAGTTCATAGCGCGACACCCGGTATCCGAAGTTGCCATTGTGCGGGAGGTACGGGTCGATGACGGGGGGCGCGCTGCGTTTCTTCGGGGTGTTCTTCACGCGGCGCTGTCCTGCGCCGGCCGGGGGCTCTGAGACCGCGCCCTCTTTCGGGAAACCTGCCATGGCGCAATGGGATTGCCCTGCCAGCGGGTGGACGGCGGGACCTCGTCACCGCGCATCACCAGTGACGCCGGACCGACTGTTGCGCCGGCACCGATCCGGGAGGCCGGCAATGCCACGCAGTGCGGCCCCAGTGTCGCCCCGTCCTCCAGCACGACGGAGTCCATCCGCATGATCCGGTCGTGGAACAGATGCGTCTGCACGACGCAGCCGCGATTGACGGTGCTGCCGTCGCCGAGTGTGACAAGGTCGGCCTCGGGCAGCCAGTACGTCTCGCACCACACGCCCCGGCCGATTCTCGCGCCGAGCGCCCGCAGCCACAGGTTCATCACCGGGGTCCCGCTCGCCGCCCGCGCAAACCATGGCGCGGCCACCGTCTCGACGAAAGCATCCGAAACCTCGTTGCGCCAGACGAACGACGACCACAGCGGGTGCTCGTCGTTGCGAATCCGGCCCACCACAAGCCATTTGGCGGCGACGGCGATCCCGCCGGCTATGGCGCCGGCGATCAGCAGCACCACCCCGGCTGCCATCGCCGCCCAGCCGTATCCGGCGCGCAGGGCCACCGCCTGCAAGGCTGCCAGCACCCCCACGCCGATCGCGAAGGTGACCACCATCGGCACCACCCGGCAGGTCTCCACGGCTCCGCGAGCCACCTTCAGCCGCATCGGCGGCGCGTAGGTCAGTGCGACGTCGGCGGTATCGGCTGTGCGGCGCAGCCGGATCGGCGGGCTGCCCAGCCACGACGAACCGGACTTGGCTTTGCGCGGGGCGGCCGACAACACCGCCACCAGACCGTCATCCGGCACCCGCCGGCCCGGCTGGGTGATACCGGAGTTGCCCAGGAAGGCCCGCTTGCCGACGGTGGCCTTGGCGATGTGGATCCAGCCGCCGCCGAGTTCGTAGGACGCCACCATGGTGTCGTCGGCGAGGAAGGCGCCGTCCTCCACCACGGCGAATTTCGGGGTGAGCAGAGCCGTCGAGATCTCGGTGTCCCGACCGATCTTCGCGCCGAGGATCCGCAGCCATACCGGTGTCAACAGGCCCGCGTAGATCGGGAACAGGTAGTTGCGGGCGGCGTCCATCAGCCGCTCAGTGCACCACAGTTGCCAGCCGACCCGGCTGCGAACCGGGTGATATCCCTCGCGCAGGCCGACCGACAGCACCCTGACACCGAACACCGTGATCGCCGCGTAGACACCGGCTGCGACCAGGGTTGCGACCGGTATCCAGGGGGCGGCCGCCCACAGCGCCTGCTCGAGAGTCGCCGTCGTGCGCACCGCCCAGGCCAGCACCGCTAAGCCTGCGCCCAGCGACACCAGCGGCAGCGCACCCAGCACCATCGACGACAACCCGTAGACCGCGACCCAGTGCACGGCCCGGGGCGGGCGGTGATCGGGCCACGGATGGCGCGCCTTGCCGGACTTCACCGCCGGCGAGCCCTTCCAGTACTGGCCGTTCTTGACTTTGCCCACCACCGCCGAGCCGGCCGCGACATCGGCGTCCTTGCCCACCACCGCGCCGGGCAGCAGGGTGGTCCGGGCACCGATCGTCGCGTCGTTGCCGATGGTGATCGGGCCGACGTGAAAGACATCCCCGTCGATCCAGTGCCCGGTCAGATCGACCTCCGGCTCCACCGAACTGCGGTGGCCGAGCGTGAGCATCCCGGTAACCGGCGGCGCGGAGTGCAGATCCACCCCCTTGCCCACCGAATTGCCCAGCGCACGTGCGTAGTACACCAACCACGGTGCGCCGGAAAGGTTCTCGGCCCCGATGGCCTCGGCCAGCCGCTCCGCCAGCCACACCCGAAGATGCTGGGACCCACCGCGACGGTAGGTCCCGGGTTTCAGTCCGGTCAGCAGCGTCCGAGCGGCCAGCACGGCGATCGACATCCGGCCCAGTGGGGTGATGAATGCGACGAACGCCGCCACGACCACCCACCAGGGCACCGTCACCAGCCACGGCAGCGGGTATCCGACGGCCACGACATTGTTGATCACCGCCAGCCAGGTCACCCACTGCAGCCCGGTGAGGGTGGCCAGTGGCAGCGACAGGGCCACCTGGGCGATCTGGGTGGCAAGCGGTGTAGGAGCCACCAGCCGCGGCGTGACGGCGACCGGCTCCGGTTGGTCGGCGGCCATCTCGTCGAGGAAGCCGGCCAGCGATCCCAGCCGTGGGTGGTCGTACAGATGGGCGACGGTCATACCGGGGTAGCGGCCGCGCAGGGCCACCACCATCTGGGCGGCTGCCAGCGATCCGCCGCCGAGGGCGAAGAAGTCCGCCTCCGGGCCGTCGACGACGGCGCCGAGGATGTCCTGCCATTGGGCCGCAAGCCAGCCCATGGTGCCGCCGAGCTGCGCGCCGACGTCCGGAACGTCGCCCGGGGGCGGCCACGGCAGGGCGTCACGATCGACCTTCCCCGATGTTCGGGTGGGCAGTTCGTCGACCAGCACCAGACGCGGAACCAGCGCTGCGGGCAGCGACTCGGCCAGGTGTGCCCGTGCCGTGGCCAGGTCGAAGGACGGATCGGCGGACGCGATGTAACCCACCAGCACGGGGGTGCCACTGGAGGTTTTGCGCACCGCCGCCGCACCGCCGCTGACGCCCGGCAGGTGCACCAGTGCGGAATCCACCTCACCGAGCTCGATGCGCCGACCGCCGACCTTCACCTGATCGTCGGCCCGGCCCTGGAAGTACAGGCCGTCGGTCTCCAGTCGCACCAGATCGCCGCTGCGGTAGGCGCGCGGCCAGCCCAGCGTCGGCATCGGGGCGTACTTCTCGGCATCCTTGTCCGGATCGAGGTAGCGGGCCAGTCCGACGCCGCCGATCACCAACTCGCCGACGTCGCCTACGGCGACCGGCTCACCGGCGGGGTCCACCACGGCCAGATCCCAGCCCGGCAGCGGCAGCCCGATGCTGACCGGCGCACCCCCGGTCAGCGGCGCTCCGCACGAGACCACGGTGGCTTCGGTGGGCCCGTAGGTGTTCCACACCTCGCGGCCGTCGACCGCGAGTCGCTCGGCCAGATCCGGCGGGCAGGCCTCGCCGCCGAAGATCAGCAGTCGCACCGCCTCGAGTGCCTCGGCCGGCCACAGCGCAGCCAGAGTGGGCACCGTCGATACGACGGTGATGTCCCGGGAGACCAGCCACGGACCGAGGTCCATACCGCTGCGCACCAGTGCGCGGGGCGCCGGCACCAGGCAGGCGCCGTGGCGCCAGGCCAACCACATCTCCTCGCAGGAGGCGTCGAACCCCACCGACAGCCCGGCCAGTACCCGATCATCGGGCCCGATCGGATTGTGCTGCAGGAACATCCGGGCCTCGGCGTCGACGAATGCCGCGGCGTTGCGGTGGCTGACCGCCACACCTTTCGGGGTACCGGTGGATCCGGAGGTGAAGATGATCCAGGCGTCGTCGGCTACCTGTGGCGGCGCCGCGGCCCAACCCCGCGAGGATCCCGGGCCGCGGCGCAGTCCCGCTTCGGTGATGACTCCGGCGACTCCGGCCTCGGTGAAGACCAACTCGGCCCGTTCATCGGGGTCATCGGCGTCCACCGGCACATACGCCGCGCCGGCTGCCAGTACGGACAGGATCGCGAGGTACAGCGAATAGCTGCCCGACGGCATCCGGATCCCGACCCGATCGCCGCGGCCGATCCCACGGGCCGACAGCCACCGGGAGCCCGCTCTGATGTCCCCGATCACCTCGCTGTAGGTCAGTTGGACGGTGCCGTCGTCGATCGCGGCCGCGTCCGGGTACCGGGCGGCGGTGTCGTGGAGAATGTCGACGAGCGTTCGTGGTGATGGCGCGTGGTTCGACAGCAGGTACTGCGCAGGAATCCGGGGCGTCGCCACGTCTGAGAATCCTAGGCTCACCCGCCCTCCGGTGGGGTCTCGGCGCTCACCCGGTGTCGCGCGGACGGGCCGGGCCTGAGAAGCTTGGCCGCGCAGAAGGGGAGTATTCCTTCGCCGCGGTGTCGTCACGGCGGGCCGCACCAGCGGCGGAAGAGACCTTTCGCGTTCGACGAGGGCCGGAGGTCTGCTTCGTGAATGTGTCCGGGCTGGAGTGGGGCATCACCCTGGCGGTGACCCTGGCCAT
>JBFYOR010000271.1:0-3951 GCA_041303695.1 Mycobacterium sp.
CAACGCCCACGGCACCGTCACCGGCGCCGCCGGCGGCGTCCTGCTACGCCCCTTCGCCCGACTGATCTCCAGCACCGGCGACAGCGTCACCACCTACGGCGAAGCCTGGAACATGAACTAGTTCGTATCGGCCAACCGGGCCGCCGCAGCCGCGATCCGCTCATCGGTCGCCGTCAGGGCCACCCGGACGTACTCCGCGCCGCGCGGGCCGTAGAAGTCCCCCGGCGCCACCAGGATGCCGCGCTGCGCAAGCCGGTCCACCGTGTCGCGGCACCGCTCGCCGCGGGTGGCCCACAGATACAGACCGGCTTCGGAGTGTTCGACGGTGAAGCCGGCCCCACGCAGCGCCGCCAGCAGGACCCCGCGGCGACGCTCGTAACGGGCCCGCTGCGCCGCCTCATGGGCGTCGTCGTCCAAGGCGGCCACCATCGCCGCCTGCACCGGTGTCGGCACCATCATCCCGGCGTGCTTGCGCACCGCGAGCAACTCGGCGACCAGGCCGGGATCGCCGGCGACGAACCCGGCCCGGTAGCCCGCCAGCGAGGAACTCTTCGACAGCGAATGCACGGCGAGCAGACCGCGGTGATCACCGCCGCTGACCTGTGGATGCAGCACCGAAACCGGCCGCTGCTCCCAGCCCAACCCGAGGTAGCACTCGTCGGACACCACCAGCGTGCCGCGTTCGCGGGCCCACTCCACCACCTTGCGCAGGTGCTCGACGCCGAGAACGGCGCCGGTGGGGTTGCTCGGCGAATTGAGGTAGACCACGGCCGGCGCCTGCGGCCCCAACTGGGTCAGCGAGTCGGCCGCCAACACCTGCGCGCCTGCCAGCCTGGCCCCGACCTCGTAGGTCGGGTAGGCCAGTTCGGGGATCACCACCAGGTCATCGGGCCCCAGACCCAACAGCGTCGGCAGCCAGGCGATGAGCTCCTTGGTACCGATCACCGGCAGCACGGCGCTCTGCGCCAGTCCGGTGACGCCGTACCGCCGGGCCAATGCCGCCACCGCGGCTGCCCGAAGTTCCGGCGTTCCGGCGGTCGCCGGATAACCCGGTGCCGCTGAGGCCGCCGTCAGTGCGTCGCGGATGACGGGGGCCACCGGGTCGACCGGGGTGCCCACCGAGAGGTCGACGATGCCGTCCGGATGCGCGCGAGCCGACTCGGCGGCATCCGCCAGGGTGTCCCAGGGGAATACCGGTAGCGATGCCGAGACTGGGCGGCGCCGCGGGATGGGCGCCGTCAGTCCTCGGCCTTGGGCGGGAGATCCTTGACCACCTGCGGATCGTTGGCGGTCATACCCACCTTGGAGGCCCCGCCCGGCGAGCCGAGCTCCGCGAAGAAGTCGGCGTTGATCTGGGTGTACTGCGACGACTGCTCGGGAACGTCGTCCTCGTAGTAGATCGCCTCGACCGGGCAGACCGGCTCGCAGGCACCGCAGTCCACGCACTCGTCGGGATGGATGAAGAGCATCCGTTCACCCTCGTAGATGCAGTCGACCGGGCACTCCTCGATGCAGGCCTTGTCCTTGATGTCGACGCAGGCTTCGGTGATCGTGTAGGTCACGAAGGTTCTCCTCGATATGCGCTTCGTTGTGTCAGTCGCAGCAGGGCAACAGTGTGCCCTAGGTCGCGCTCGTGCTGATACTAGGGGCTACATCCACGGTGACGTGAATTGGTCAGGCGGTGTCGGCCGTCGCCTCGGCCTCCGGAAGCGCCAGTGCCAGGCCGAGTGCGAAGAAGAACACCCCGAACAGTGCGCCGCCGAGGAAGACGTTCATCGGACCGCCGGGAGCGATGAAGCTGCCCACCGGTCCGATGATGGTCAGCAACCCGACGAACTGCTCGACGACGAACACCGCGGCGATCACCGCCAGCCAGCGCGGAAACCGGCCGTGGCGGGCGGCCCAGACCACCGGACCGGCCAGCATGATGGCCGCGACCGTCAGCAGTGGGCCCCCCATCGAGGCGATGTCGTCCAGGGTGCGCGCCGTGCCCGGGTCCAGCGACCCGGCATGCAGTGCCAGGCCCGCCTTGAACCACACCGCAATCCCGGCCTGGGCGATCAGCACCGCCGCCCCGACGGTGAACACGTAGCCGGCCGGGCCGTCCAGGCGGTCGCGGGCGTACCCGATCACCACGGCGAGCGCCAGCAGGGCCAGCGCGGTCAGCAGTGCCTGCACCCGGATCATCCCGGCGTGCGCGCCGAGGTACTCGACGATGTCGGCCCCGGGCCGTTCCACGCCCGGACCGAGCGGCACCACCACCACCGCGAGAACCGACAGCACCGCGAACGCAACGGCAGCGACCAACGGCACACGCCTGATCATGGGTGGCAGTATGCCGCCCCGGCGCCCCGGCGGGGATTGGACCTCAGGCGACACGCTGGGCGTAGGTGGTCGTGCGCTGACGCGCCGGCCGGCCGATGCCCTCGGCGATCGCGACCAGCTCGGCGACGGTCTTGGCGGAACCGTACTGCGACCCCGCCATCCGCGAGATGGTCTCTTCCATCAGCGTGCCGCCCAGGTCGTTCGCTCCCCCGGTGAGCATCACCTGGGTGCGCTCCGCACCCAGTTTGACCCAGCTGGTCTGAATATTGGCGATGCGGCCGTGCAACATGATTCGGGCCAGGGCATGCACGGCCCGGTTGTCGCGATGGGTCGGTCCGGGCCGCGCCGCGCCGGCCAGATACAGCGGCGAGGACTGGTGCACGAACGGCAGCGGGACGAACTCGGTGAAGCCCCCGGTGCGGTCCTGGATGCCACGCAGGACATTGAGGTGGGCCACCCAGTGCGCAGGGGTGTCGACATGGCCGTACATCATGGTGGAACTCGACCGCAGGCCGACTTCGTGCGCGGTCGTAACGATTTCGACCCACAACGAGGTGGGCAGCTTGCCCTTGGTGAGCACCCAGCGGACCTCGTCGTCGAGGATCTCCGCCGCCGTGCCGGGGATGGTGTCCAGCCCGGCCTCCCGCAGGCCGGTCAGCCAGTCCCGAATGCTCATGCCGCTCTTGGTGACTCCGTTGGAGATCTCCATCGGCGAGAAGGCGTGCACGTGCATCGACGGCACCCTGGCCTTGACCGCGCGCACAAGTTCGGCATAGGCGGTCACCGGAAGCTCAGGGTCGATACCGCCCTGCATGCAGACCTCGGTCGCTCCCGCGACATGCGCCTCCCAGGCGCGGTCGGCGACTTCCCGGCTGGTCAGCGAGAAGGCGTCCGCATCGCCCTTGCGCTGGGCGAAGGCGCAGAACCGGCAGCCGGTGTAGCAGATGTTGGTGAAGTTGATGTTGCGGTTGATCACGAAGGTGACATCGTCGCCCACCGAATCGCGCCGCAACGAATCGGCCAGCTGCGCAACGGCTTCCAGCGCCGGTCCGGCCGCGGTGGCCAACGCCAGGTACTCGGAGTCACTGCACCCACCGGGGTTGCGTTCCGCAGAGCGCAGTGCCGCGGCGACGTCGGTGTCGATGCGTTCGGGCACCCGCGCGGCCAGCTCGCCGACCCGGTCGCGGATGGACTCCCAGTCGCCGAAGGCACTGCCGAGATCGCTGCGGGCAGCGGTCCGGCGGCCTTCGGTGTCGATCGAGGCCCCCAGGTCGGTTCGGCCGAGCGACTCGGCGGCCTCGTCGGGCTCCTGCCACGGCCGGCCGACCGGGTTGAGCTCCCGGGCGAACCCGGTATCGGGATCGGCCAGCGCGGCAAGGTGACCGGCCACCCGCGGATCGATCCACCCGGCGGGGGCCTGCACATACCGCGGCTGCGCGGTCAGTCGCTGGACCAGGTCGAAACCGGCCTCGGCGGTGACCGCCGCCAGGTCGTCCAGCGCAGGCCAGGGCCGCTCCGGATTGACGTGGTCGGGCGTCAGTGGGGAAACCCCGCCCCAGTCGTCGACGCCGGCGCCCAGCAGTGCCAGACACTCCGCCGGCGAAACCAGGTTGGGCGGAGCCTGGA
>JBFYOR010000272.1:0-4156 GCA_041303695.1 Mycobacterium sp.
CGGCCGCGCTCGCCGGCTGCGCGGAGCTCTCGACGCTGAACTGCAGCGGGGACGTGGACATGGGGTGGATTCTATAACCGCCGTTAACGAGTCTTGACGTCGACGAACGGCGGCTTGACCAGTTCGCAGTCCAGCGCCCGGCCGCGCACGTCAACGCTGACCGTCGCGCCGTCGGGCAGGTCGGCGTCGGTGTCGATGAGCGCCAGCGCGATCCCGGCGCTCAGCGTCGGCGAGAAGGTCCCGGACGTGGTCACGCCCACCGGCGCCCCGTCGCGCAGCACGGTCATATCGGCCCTGGGCACCCCGCGGCCGAGCGCCCGAAGTCCGCGCAACAGCCGGCGGGGGCCGGCCTGCTTCTCGGCCAGCAGCGCATCGCGGCCCCAGAAGGCGTCCTTGGACCAGCCGACCGCCCACCCGCAGCGAGCCTGCAGCGGCGAGATCTCCCCGGAGAGTTCGTGGCCGTGGAGCGGATAGCCCATCTCGGTGCGCAGGGTGTCGCGGGCTCCGAGGCCGGCCAGTTGCCCGCCGCGGGCGTCGACTTCCGCGGCCAGGGCGTCGAACACCACCGGCGCGGAGTCCCAGGCCGGGAGCAGTTCGTAGCCGTGTTCGCCGGTGTAGCCGGTGCGGCAGACCCGGACCGGAACGCCGGCGTACTCGGTGTCGGTGTAGCCCATGTAGTCCATGCCGCTCGGCAGGCCGAGAGCCCCCAGTACGTCGGCGGACTCCGGCCCCTGCACCGCCAGTACCGCGTACGACCGGTGCTGATCGGTCACCGAAATCCCCTGCGGCGCAACAGCTTGCAGTGCCGTCACCACCGCTGCGGTATTGGCGGCGTTGGGGACCAGGAAGATCTCGTCATCGCTGACGTAGTAGGCGATCAGGTCATCGATCACCCCGCCGTCGTCCGTGCAGCACAGCGTGTACTGGGCCTTTCCGGGTCCGATCCGGCGCAGGTCGTTGGTCAGCGCGGAGTTGACGAACTCGGCGGCACCCGGGCCGGACACCAATGCCTTGCCCAGATGGCTGACGTCGAACAGTCCGACCGCCTCCCGGGTTGCGGTGTGCTCGCCCACCGTGCCCGCGTAGGAAACCGGCATCAACCAGCCCCCGAACGGGGCGAAGGTGGCGCCGCGTTCCCGGTGGCGGTCTTCCAGCGGTCCGTGCAGCAGATCGGATGTGTCAATCACATCATCAGTCACGGTGACCAACCCTAATCCCCGACCCGATTAAGGTGTCGCTGGTGAGCACCCAAACCGGATATCAGTCCCCCACCGTCACCGTCGCCAGCAGCCTGCCCAAGCGCGGGTCGGGAGGCGCAGTGCTGATCGTGCCCGTCGTCGGCGGTGACGACGGCGCCCCCGCCGTGGTCGGCGGGCCGTTCCTCGACGCCGAGGCGATCGGAGAGATCGAGGTCGCCCTGCGGGCGCTGGGCGCCAAGGCGGGTCCCGAACAACTCACCCGTCTACATGTCCCGTCCCTCGCGGTGGCCAGCGTGCTCGCAGTGGGACTGGGCGCCCCGCGTGAAGAGTGGCCCGCGGAGGTGATCCGGCGCGCGTCCGGAGCCGCGGCCCGCGCACTGACCGGCGTGGCCTCGGTGATCACCACCCTGAGCGAACTGCACCTGGCGGCCGCCGTGGAGGGCCTGATCCTCGGCTCGTATCAGATGCACGAGTTCCGCAGTGCCAAGACCGCGCCCAAGGAGCCGGGGCTTTCGAAGATCACCGCGTTGAGCACCGAATCGGACGCCAAGCGCCGGGCCGCCAGGGCGGCCGCAGTCGCCACAGCGGTGGCGACCGCCCGGGATCTGGTGAACACCCCGCCGAGCCACCTGCACCCTGACGAATTCGCCAAGCGGGCAAAGGCTTTGGGGACTGCGGCGGGCCTGACCGTCGAGGTGCTCGATGAGAAGGCCCTGGCCAAGGCCGGCTACGGCGGGATCGTCGGGGTCGGTAAGGGCTCGGTGAACCCGCCCCGGCTGGTGCGGCTGACCCATCGGGGCGGCAAGGGCAAGGGCAAGAAGGTCGCGCTGATCGGCAAGGGCATCACCTTCGACACCGGCGGCATCTCCATCAAGCCGGCCGCGCAGATGCACCATATGACCTCCGATATGGCCGGTGCGGCCTCGGTGATCGCCACCATGCTGCTGGTGGCCGGCGAGCAACTGCCGATCGACGTCATCGCCACCGTGCCGATGGCTGAGAACATGCCGTCGGCGACCGCGCAGCGGCCCGGTGACGTACTCACCCAGTACGGCGGAACCACCGTGGAGGTGCTCAACACCGATGCCGAGGGTCGGCTGATCCTGGCCGACGCGATCGTGCGGGCCTGCGAGGACAACCCCGACTACCTCATCGAGACCTCAACGCTGACCGGCGCGCAGACCGTCGCCCTCGGCGCCCGCATCCCGGGCGTGATGGGCAGCGACGAGTTCCGCGACCGGGTGTCCGCCCTGTCCCAGCGGGAAGGCGAGAACGGCTGGCCCATGCCGCTTCCCGACGAACTCAAAGACGACCTCAAGTCCACAGTGGCCGACCTGGCCAATATCAGTTCGCAGCGGTTCGCCGGGATGCTGGTGGCCGGGGTGTTCCTGCGCGAGTTCGTCGCCGACGGCGTGCAGTGGGCCCATATCGACATCGCCGGGCCGGCGTACAACACCACCGGCCCGTGGGGCTACACCCCCAAGGGCGGCACCGGGGTGCCGACTCGCACGCTGTTCGCCGTGCTGGAGGACATCGCCGCCAACGGTTAGGCGAAACTCGGCGGGCTTCCCGCCCGCAGATGCAGGATCGTGTTTCGGGCGTCATTGACGGCGCCGAGGGCGCAGTGCAGGGCTTCCACGTCCGGCGGGCAATTACTGATCATCCACTCCAGCAACCTCGCTGTTTGCAGAAGGCGCAGGTCAGTCAACGAGTAGGCAAACTCATCTGTCACCTTTAAATGCACCTCTTAGCTGGGAAAACAACGATTGAACATGATTCTAGCAATTGTCTGGCAGTCCCGCCGACCCCGGGGTCGCTCGTAGGCGATCAGTGCGTCTACACCACTTTTCCGCGCGCGGTGCTGCGCAGTGCCTGCGGCAACAGCCTTGAGGTTCCGTACAGCAGGTAAGCCTCCGGGGTGACCGGGCGGATCGGCTTGTCCTTGCGCACTGCTGACAGGATGGCGGCGGCAACCTTCTCCGGGCCAAAACCGCGGATCTCGAACATCCGCTCCAGCGCAGCGCGGCGTTGGGGCACTGCCGCCTGCTGGCCATCCGGGGCGTGAAAGCCGGTGGTGTGCACGATATTGGTATTGATCACACCGGGGCAGATCGTGGTCAATCCGATTCCGGCAGCGTCGAGTTCGGCGCGCAGGCAGTCGGAGAACATGTACACCGCCGCCTTCGAGGTGCAGTAGGCGTTCAGTGAGCTCAGCGGCGTGTAGGCCGCCATCGACGCGACGTTGACGATGTGGCCTCCGGTGCCGCGCTCGACGAGGCGACGGGCGAAAGCGCGGCAGCCGTTGACCACACCGCCGAGGTTGACGTCGAGCACCCGGTCGAACTGCTCTGCGGGCGTGTCCAGGAAGGAGCCCGCCGCCCCGATACCGGCGTTGTTGACGACGACGTCGGGAACCCCGTGGGTCGCACAGACCTGTTCGGCGAACTGCTCGACCGCTTCGGCGTCGGCGACGTCGAGTGCGTAGGTGTGTGCCACACCGCCGGCAACGGTGATCTGTGCGGCGGTCCCCGCGGCTGCAGCCTGATCGATATCGCTCACCACGACTTCGGCACCCTCGGCGGCGAAGGCCTTCGCCGTCTCCCGCCCGATGCCGCTGCCCGCACCGGTGACGACGACCAGGTTGTCGCCGAACGGCTTTCGCGGCCGGCCGACCTCAGCCCGCAGCAACGCGCGACTGGACGGTCCGCCGGCCAGGTGCTCGACCAGTTCGGCCACCGCGGCGGCAACCACCTGCGGATGCGACAGTGGGGACCAGTGACCGGAAGGGATATCGCGGCGCCACAGTCTCGAGACCCACCGCGGGGTGTCGTCGTAGACGTAGGGCCGTACGAAGTTGTCCCGGGTGTTGACCAGAAGTTGCACCGGGACCGCCACATGCCGGTCGCGGGGAGCGCTGCCGAGCGCGCGCGGGAAGTTCGCCCGGTAGATCTTCATCC
>JBFYOR010000273.1:0-6303 GCA_041303695.1 Mycobacterium sp.
CGGATTGATCGGCACCACGATGGCGCCGAGTTTGGCGCAGGCCTGGAAGGCGATGACGTACTGCGGCACGTTGGGCGCCATGATGGCGACCCGGTCACCCTTCTTGACACCAAGGGTGACAAGGGCATTCGCCGCCTTGCGCGCCATCATGTTGACCAACCCGTAGGGCAGGCGCATATCGTTGATGATCAGGTAGTCGCGATCGGGGTTTCTCTCCGCGCAGCTGTTGAACATCTGCTTGATCGACAGCGGAGGGTAGATGACGGAGTACGGCACTCCCTTGTCGTAGAGCTTGAACCAGGGCTTGTTCTTGTCGACCATGGGGGGAGTTTTGCAGCCTAAGCCCGGTTATGAGGCCGAAATGGCGTTCAGCCCAGCAACAGAACCGGATCACCGCGGCGGCGGAACACCGACCCGAATCGGGCGTCGATGCGCAACCAGGACGGCATGACCCGGACCCGCACCACCTCACCCGCTGTGTCGGGCGCAAAACCCATTGCGGTCAAAACTAATGCGCAGCGCATCGGCACAGCCGCAGTGTCGGTGCCCGAACTGACCTCCAGCACTTCCTGATCCAGCAGCGAGGCCGGCGGGCCGAGCGGTCCCGCATGCTCGCGGGCCAGCTCGGCGCCGCTGCGCGCCAGATCGGCCAGGACGGCAGCGGGCACATCGTCGACGTGGACGAAGCCCGTCTCAGGCGGCAGCGCCGAGCGCCAGGACGAGTCCATCGGATAGCCCGGGTCGATGTGACCCGCGTCGTCTGCCGCCGCAAGTCCGCGGCGCAACGCGTCGGCGCCGCAGGTGAAGTCCGGCCGCTCCAGGCCACCCGCCACCACCCGTCCCACCAGCACGTCGAAACCCGTTGCAGCCCAGGCTCCGACCAGACCGTCGGCGCGGGTACGCAACCGGATCACAGCAGCCTCATCGAGGCGCAGCACCCGCTCGGTGAACACGGTCAGGTCTGCGCGCTGGGTGGCTTCGGGGATCGTGATCATCGAAGCCAGCGCTGCAGATACTCCCGATGGGTGGGCGAGAGCCGAACCAGTCGTTGCTCCTCGATGTGCACCGCCGCCAGTTGGGTCTCGGCGATCACCGCGGGCTTGGAGCCGGGTTCGGCATCGACCGACCGGACCTCGTAGCCGATGGTGAAGTCGACGGCGCGCAGGCGTTTGGTCCACAGGGTGACCTGCAGCGGCGAATCGGCAAGGCGCAGTTGGCCTTTGTAGAGCACCTGCACCTCGTGGATGAGCAGCCCGATGGTCGCGACGTCCTCGGCGAAGGGCTCGCGCAGGAAATCGACCCGGGCCTCCTCCAGGATGGTCACCATGGTGGCGTGGTTGATGTGCTGGTACATGTCGATATCCGACCAGCGCACCCGCACACCGGTGGTGAAGCCGGGGCTCGACTGGTCAGCCACTCGTTCCCGTTCCGCTGGTCCGGGTCATGCTGCGGATCTGGCGTGCTGCCACCGACAGGGTGGCCAGATCCGCGCCATCGTGAGCCCGGATCTCGGCCAGAGTCCGCCTGGCCCGGCTCACCCGGGAACCGTTGCCCTGCTCCCACTCCGAGATCTTCTGCTCCCCGGTCTCGTCGGGCTCCCCCACCGCCAGCACGTCGAAACACAGGGCGCGCAACGAACCGTAGATATCGTCACGGACGGCCAACCGGGCCAGCGCATGCCAGCGGTCGTCGCGGGGCAGACCGGAGACCGCGGTCAGCAGCCCGTCGGTGCCCAGATAGTCCATCAGCGCGAAGTAGGTGTCGGCGACCTCGCCCGCATCGCGGTCGACGATATCGGCGATGTCGATGACGTCCAGCAGGCTGTACCGGTAGAGCCCCGAGGCCACCGCGTAGGCCAGGTCCTGCGGCACCCCGTGGGCGGCGAACTCGCCGGACTCCTTGGCCACGATCACCTGATCGTCACCACGCAACCACCCCGGCATTCCCGGTGCCAGTTCGGCGACCTTGGCGGCGAACCGGTTGATCTCGGCGCCGACCGCCAGCGGCTGCGGCCGGTAATTGAGCAGCCACCTGGTAGACCGGTCGAGCAGCCGGCGCAGGTCCAGCGTCATCCGGTCGGTCACCGCGACCGGCACCCGGTGCTGCTCGCCGGCCGATCGGATGCGCCGCCAGGTCTGCTCAATGCCGAAGATCGCATCGGCGGCGGCGAAGGCACGGACGGCGTCGACGTAACCCACCCCGGCGTCCTCGGCGACCCGGTAGGCGAAGGTGATGCCGCCGGTGTCGACGACGTTGTTCACCAGCATCGTGGTCAGAATCTCGCGACGCAGTTGATGGCCGCGGATGTCGGCGGTGAAGCCGTCGCGCAACTGGGACGGAAAGTAGCGCGGCAGCCGGGAGGCGAAGACCTCCTGGTCGGGCAGATCGCTGGCCAGCACCTCATCCTTGAGCGCCAGCTTGACGTGCGCCATCAACGTGGCCAGTTCCGGCGAGGTCAGGCCGAGCCCGATCTCCTCCCGGCGCCCGATCTCCTTGTCCGAGGGCAGCGCCTCGAGTTCGCGGTTGAGGCCCCGGCGTTCCTCGAACTCGCGGATCTGGCGGGCGTGCACGTTGAGCAGAGCCGGCGCGTTGGCCCGGCTGGTGCCCATCAGGTCGTTCTGGTCGCCGTTGTCGGTGAGCACCAGGCGGGACACCTCGTCGGTCATCGAGGCCAGTAGTTCGGTGCGGGCGGCGGGATCGATCCGGCCGGCGCCGACCAGCGAGTCCACCAGGATCTTGATGTTGACCTCGTGGTCGGAACAGTCAACGCCGGCCGAGTTGTCCATGGCGTCGGTGTTGATCCGGCCACCGCACAGGTCGAACTCGATGCGGCCCAGCGATGTCACGCCGAGGTTACCGCCCTCGCCGATCACCTTGGCGCGCAACTGGTTCGCGTTGACCCGCACCGTGTCGTTAGCCCGGTCACCGACGGCTGCGTCGGACTCCGACTCGGCTTTGATGTAGGTGCCGATCCCGCCGTTGAACAGCAGATCCACCGGGGCGCACAGGATCGCCCGGATGAGGTCCGGCGGGGTCATCTCGGTGACGGTGTCGTCGATACGCTCAGACCCGATACCAAGAGCACGGCGCATCTCCGCGCTGATCGGGATCGACTTCTGCTGCCGGCTGAACACCCCGCCACCGACGCTGATCAGGCCGGGGTCGTAATCCTCCCAACTGGACCGCGGCAGGTCGAACAACCGGCGGCGCTCACCGAAAGACGGCGCCGCGTCGGGATCGGGATCGACGAAGATATGCCGGTGGTCGAAGGCGGCGACCAGCCGGATATGGGGCGAGAGCAGCATCCCGTTGCCGAACACGTCACCGCTCATATCGCCGACACCGGCCACGGTGAAGTCCTCGGCCTGGGTGTCGACCCCCATCTCACGGAAGTGCCGCTTGACCGATTCCCAGGCGCCCTTGGCGGTGATGCCCATCGCCTTGTGGTCGTAGCCGACCGATCCGCCGGAGGCGAAGGCGTCACCCAGCCAGAATCCGTAGGACTGGGCGACGTCGTTGGCGATATCGGAGAAGGTGGCGGTGCCCTTGTCTGCGGCGACCACCAGATAGGCGTCGTCGCCGTCGCGGCGCACCACACCGGGCGGGCTGATGACCCCGCCGCCGGAGCGCTGCACATTGTCGGTGACGTCCAGTAATCCCGCGATGAACAACCGGTAGCAGCAGACGCCCTCCTCCCGGAAGGCCTCCCGGTCGGCGGTGGCCTCGCCGGTGGGGGCCGGCGGCTGCTTCAGGACGAACCCGCCTTTGGCCCCGACCGGGACGATGACGGCGTTCTTGACCGCCTGGGCCTTGACCAGACCGAGGATCTCGGTGCGGAAATCCTCACGCCGGTCCGACCAGCGCAGGCCGCCCCGGGCGACCGGGCCGAATCGCAGGTGTACACCCTCGAACCGCGGGGAGTAGACGAAGATCTCGAACCGCGGCCGCGGTAGCGGCAGTTCACCGATCAACTCCGGATTGACCTTGATGGACAACACGTTTCGGGCGCGCGCGGACTCCGGCTCGGTGACGTAGAAGTTGGTCCGCAGGGTTGCCTCGATCATCGAGGCGAACGCCCGCAGCACCCGGTCGGTGTCCAAACTGGCCAGCGCGTCGATATCGGCGGCGACCGCCCGCGCGGCGGCTTTGGCGTCGCGCCCGGCGGGGGCGGAGTCCGGGTCGAACATCGCCTCGAACAGTGCGACGAGGGCCCGTGCGGTCGAGGTGTTCTCGCCCAGCACCGACTCGATATGCGACTGGCTGTAGGGGAATCCGGCCTGGCGCAGGTACTTCGCGTAGGCGCGCAGCAGCATCACCTGCTGCCAGCTCAGACCGGCGCGCAGGACGAGTTCGTTGAACCGGTCGACCTCGACGCGGCCCTGCCAGATGGCGGTGACCGCTTCGGTGAAGCGCTTCGCGGTGACATCCCAGTCCTGCGCCATCACCGACTCCGGCATGGAGGCGTCGGGCCGGATGGTGAACTGATAGATCCGAACCGTCAGCCCGTCCGGGCGGACCACGGTGAACGGCCGTTCCTCGAGGACCTCGACGCCGGTGCACTGCAGCATGGGCAGTAGCTGACTCAGCGATGCCGAGGTCCCGCCCAGATACCAGGTGAGGAAGGCCTCGCGGCCGGCGTCTCCGGGTTCGAGTTGTAGCCGGACTGAGTCCGGGTCAAGCGCCTCGATGATGCCGATGTCGGTGATCGCCTCGTCCGGGGTGACCACCTGTTTGAACCCCTCGGGCAACGCTTCGGCGTAATGCTCGGCGACCGCCCCGGCGATGGCACCGGTGCGGACCGACGCCAGCAGCCGATCGGCCCAGGTGCGGGTGGCCGCGGTGAGTAGGTGCTGGATGCGGACCCGGTTGGCCTCCGAGACGTCGATCGGCGGACAGTCGGGTCCGTCGGGCAGCCGTACGGTGAAATGCACGACAGCCCAGGGCGATTCAGTGACCCGTGCGCCGTAGTCAATACTCGCGCCGCCGAACTCGCGCATCAGGATGTCCTGCATGGCCAGGCGCACGGCTGTGGTGTAACGGTCGCGGGGCAGGTAGACCAGACAGGACACGAAGTGCCCGAGCCGATCGGCCCGGAGGAACAACAGGGCTCGCCTTCGCGAACCGAGATCTATCACCGCCGCCGCGGTGTCCAGTAACTGCTCGGCGCTCAGCGTGAAGAGTTCCGAGCGGGGAATGGTCTGGATGATGTCGAGGATGAGCTGGCCGGGATGGCCGGGATCGTCCTGGGACAGTGCCAGCGCGCCCTGAACCCGCCGGGAGATCAAGGGGATGTCCAGGACGTTGGCGTTCATCGCCGCGACGGTGAACAGGCCGACGAAGCGATGCTCGATGACCTGACCGTCACCGTGGCCCGACCCGGCGGGCTCTTCGCGCACCACGACGATGTACGGGTAGGCGCCGTAGCGCAGGAAGCTCGGCATGGTGGCCAGCGCCAATACCAGCATCTCACCGGGTCGGCTGAGTTCGGGCAGCACCTCGGTGCGCAGCCGGGCCACCCCCAGCCGGCTGGACTCATCGACGTCGGCGTGGCCGTCCCGCACCCGGCAGCGCTGTGCGCCCAGCAGCACGAAGTGGCCGTCACCGAGCCAGCGCAGCAGATAGGACACGTCCATGCGGTCAGGCCCGGGGAACCTGATGCCGTCGTCCGCGGCGATGTCGTGAGCCAGTTTCTGCAGTGCGGCCGTCAGCGCCGAGGAGTCCGCAGCCACCTGGCGGGCGTCGGTGACCACCATCGGCAGCAACCGGACCGCTTCGGCCAGCGCCCGCTGGTTGACCGTCGGGGAAAGCTGGATGTGGATCCAGGACTCCTCGATCGCCTCGGGTGGACAGTCACCCCCGGCCGGCCCGACCTCGGTGAGCGTGCCCTCCGCATCGCGCCGGATCCAGACCGCCGGGTGCATCAGCGCCACATAGGCCACCCCCAGCCGGTGCAGCAGCACGGTCACCGAGTCCATCAGCAGGGTGGCCTCGTCGGTGACGATCTGCAGAGCCGGCCCGAACCCGCCGGGATCGTCGGCGGCAACGACCGCCACAAGGGTCTCGCCGACCCGGCGGCGGTGCGCCAGCCGCTGCTGGGCGGCGATCAGAGCGGGCGGCACGGCCGCGGCGGTCTCGGCGGCCTCGGCCACGTCGATCCCGGCCCCGCCATGCGGGCCGCGGTAGGTCGCGGCATAAGCCTGTTCGAGATCGGATGTTGCCCGGCCAGCCGTCACAGCCGAGACCTTAGTCGCGTGTGAGCCGGCGGTGGGTCACTCTGTGCGGACGCGCCGCATCTGCACCGAG
>JBFYOR010000274.1:0-3010 GCA_041303695.1 Mycobacterium sp.
GCGCAATATCGTCGCCTCGCCGCTGTCCGGACGCCTGGGCGGACTCGCCGATGTCCGGCCCTGGGTGGCCGAACTGGACCGCCGCGTTCAGGATGACCCGGAACTGGCCGCACTGCCGGGCCGGTTCCTGTTCAGCATCGACGATGGAACCGCCGACATATCGGGGCTGGCTGCCGATGCCGGCGTGCATGTCGCGCACGACGGTGTCGCGCTACTGCTGGCCGGGCGTGACACCGGCATCCGAGTGGGCCGCGATGCAGCGGTCGATGCCCTGCTGACAGTCGCGCGACGATTCGCGCACGTCCGCGGAAGTGCCTGGCGGGTAGCCGAATTGGACGATCCCAATGTCCTGCTGTCCGGGTACGATCCGTCCGCGCCGGCTGGCGGCGGATTCATCGCGGCGCGGCCCCCGGTTGGCTGGATCGACCAGGAAAACGGGATGGTGACACTGGGTGCTGCGGTACCGCTCGGCGTCCTTTCGGCTCGGCAGGCTCAGTTCCTCGCGGCCATCGAGGCTCCGGTCGTCATCACCCCGCGGCGTTCGCTGCTGGTGTGCGATCTGACCGAGTCGGTGGCCGATACCGCACTGCGGGTACTGGCTCCGCTGGGGTTGGTCTTCGATGCGACCTCGCGTTGGCTCGACGTCACCGCCTGCGTGGGCAGTCCCGGTTGTGAGCGGGCACTGGCGGATGTCCGGGCAGAGGCAACCCGGGCGGCCGAGTCCGGCGCGGGTCACACGACCGGCACTGATATGACCGGCACGTTGCACTACGTGGGTTGCGAACGCGCCTGTGGCAGTCCACGGTCTGGCGCGGTGCTGGTGGCCACCGGAGACGGCTACATCCCGCTTGACCGCCCGACCGTAGGGTGATCACCGTGCTCGATTACATCCGCGACGCAGGCGAGATCTACCGGCAGTCCTTCGCGACGATCCGGGCCGAAGCCGACCTGAGCCGATTCCCCGAGGACGTCGCCCGGGTCGTGGTGCGGCTCATCCATACCTGCGGGCAGGTCGACCTGAGCGAGCACATCGATTTCACCCCCGACGTGGTGACCACCACCCATGCCGCGCTGGCGAACGGCGCCGCGATCCTGTGCGACTCATCGATGGTCGCGGCCGGGATCACCGCGGCCCGCCTGCCTGCCGGCAACCAGGTGGTGTCCCTGGTGGCCGACCCGGGCGCGGCCGATCTTGCGCAGCGCCGGGAGACCACCCGATCGGCGGCCGGGGTGGACCTGTGGGCAGACCGACTGGCCGGCTCGGTGATGGCCATCGGCAATGCCCCGACCGCACTGTTCCGGCTGCTGGAACTCATCGATGAGGGGGTGGAACCTCCCGTTACGGTGCTGGGCGGTCCGGTCGGCTTCGTCGGGTCCGCGCAGTCCAAGACCGCGCTCATCGCCAACCCTCGCGGTATGGAGTATCTGGTGGTGCGGGGACGTCGGGGCGGCAGCGCAATGGCGGCGGCCGCCGTCAACGCGATCGCGAGTGCGCGCGAATGAGGCTTGCCGAATGAGCCGGATGCAGCGAATAAGGCTTGCCGAATGAGCCGGATGCAGCGAATGAGGCTTGCCGAATGACCGGCACGCTCTACGGCGTCGGACTGGGACCCGGCGATCCGGAACTGGTGACGGTCAAAGCGGCCCGGGTGATCGCCGAGGCCGACGTGGTGGCCTATCACAGTGCCCGGCACGGCCGCAGCATCGCGCGCCGTATCGCCGAGCCCTACCTGCGACCCGGCCAGATCGAGGAACACCTGATCTACCCGGTGACCACCGAGACCATCGATCACCCCGGCGGCTATGACGGTGCGATGCAGGAGTTCTACGCACAGGCTGCCGATCGCATCTCCGAACACCTGCAGCAGGGGCGCAATGTCGCACTGCTGGCCGAGGGCGATCCGCTGTTCTACAGCTCCTATATGCACATGCACACCCGGCTCACCCGGCGGTTCGGTGCGGTGATCGTGCCCGGGGTGACATCTGTCAGTGCTGCCTCCGCGGCGACCGGTATTCCATTGGTGACCGGCGACGAGGTGCTGTCCATACTGCCTGGCACGCTGCCGGTCGCCGAGCTGGCCCGGCGGCTGGCGGACACCGACGCTGCGGTGATCATGAAGCTCGGCCGCACCTACCCGCAAGTGCGCGAAGCCCTTTCACTGGCCGGTCGCCTCGGCGACGCGGTCTACGTCGAGCGCGCCAGTAGCACCAGCCAGCGGGTGCTGCCCGCTGCCGATGTGGACGAATCGACAGTGCCGTACTTCTCCCTGGCGATCCTGCCGGGCGAGGCCGGCACCGCCCGGGCGGAGTCCGGACCAGCGGGCGTCGCAGTTGTGGGGCTGGGCCCCGGCGACACCGCCTGGATGACACCGCAGAGCCGCCACGAGCTGGCCGTTGCCACCGACCTGATCGGCTACGGACCGTACCTGGACCGGGTGCCGGTGCTCCCGGGGCAGCGACGCCACCCCAGCGATAACACCGATGAGCCGGCCCGGGCGCGGCTGGCCTGCGAACTGGCCGAGCAGGGCCGTGCGGTGGCGGTGGTGTCCTCCGGTGATCCAGGTGTCTTCGCGATGGCGACCGCCGTTCTGGAGGAGGCCAAGCAGTGGCCCGGAGTGCAGATTCGGGTGATCCCGGCGATGACGGCCGCCCAGGCGGTTGCCAGCCGGGTAGGCGCACCGTTGGGCCACGACTACGCGGTGCTGTCGCTGTCGGACCGACTCAAGCCCTGGGACGTCATCGCCGCCAGGCTGTCGGCGGCCGCCGCAGCGGATCTGGTGCTGGCGATCTACAACCCGGCCTCGAGAAGCCGCACCTGGCAGGTCGCTGCGATGCGGGATCTGCTGTTGGAACATCGCGATGCCGGCACGCCCGTGGTGATCGGCCGCGATGTGTCCGGGCCGGCCGAGTCCGTCAGAGTGGTGCGACTGGCCGATCTGGATCCGGCCGATGTGGATATGCGCTGCCTGCTGATCGTGGGTTCGTCACAGACCCAGTGGTACGGCGACAC
>JBFYOR010000275.1:0-10442 GCA_041303695.1 Mycobacterium sp.
GCGGAGGCGGTCCGGCCGGGGGTGGGGGCGGGGACGGCACAACGGGCGGCCGGCGGTGGTAACCCCGGTAGTCCGGTGGCGGGAACTGCGGTTGCGCGGCCGGCGGCTCGGCAGGGGTCAGCGGCTCCTCCGGAACGTCGATGATCGGGCTCTCCACGACGGCCTCGGTCTCGGCGACGATCGCGACGACCTCCTCGGTCACCACGGTCACGCGGCTGCTCTCGACCCGTCCGGGCGCGACGGGCATCGGAACGGCGGCCCGGTCGCTCTCCAATGCGGGACGCTCGCCGAGGTCGGTACCGAGCATCATCTCCAGCTGAGTCCGCAGCGACACCAGTTCCGAGCGCAACGCGGACATCTCGTCGGCCGCCTGAGCGCGCAGTTCACGGGCCAACTGGCGGCGCAGGTGGGCCTCCACGGACAGCTCATACTCGCGCCGGGCGGAGATCTCCCGGTCCAACTGCAGGTCGTAAACGAACTTCATATCCCGGGCCCGGGCCTGGTCGACTTCACTCTGCCGGCGGTACACCACCGTCACGAATGCGGCCACCACCGCGGCCCACAACGACAGAATCACCGCCAGACGCAACAACTCCACCCGGTTGGTGAACACCAGGGTCGAACTCGCCGCGATGGCCAGAACCAGCAACGCCGTCAGAAGCGGCCAGCCCGGCACGCGGCCGCCGCGACGGCTGCGTGCGCCGCGGGACTGAACGGTCATGGGGGTGACTGTACCGCGCGAGAAACCGATTGCCGGTTGCGACAAGCTGGGCCGGAGCGTCGCGTCGCTAGTCCGTCAGGGCGTCCTCGCCGCCGCTCGATTCGCCGGGAGATTTGCAGCAGTGCTGCAGCCAGAGCGCGGCAGCCACCAGGGCGAAGGCGCTGGCCGCAGCCGCGGCCGCGCCCGGGGTGTCGGCTGCGGCCACCCGCAATTCGGCTCGCCGGAGCAGCAGGTAACCAAGTACCGCGACCCACCAGCCGAACATCACCGCGCCCACCCAGGCCGAGGCCTTGGCGACCGCTACGCTACGCGCCACCGCCAGCGGGTCCAGCCGTCCCGCCCCGACGCCGATCCGGCCATCCCGGATCCGGGCGCGCACCGACACCGCCCACCCCGCCTCGGCAACCGCGACCGCCAGCAGCGACAGCCCGGTCCACAGCGTGATAGGCGGGAAGTACCGGTACAACACCCCGATGGCCAGGTAGCCAAGAATCGCCGCGGCGATCGCGGCCAGTATCAGATCGCGCCTGCGGGTCGGTCCCATCACCGCGCGACCCCGGGACCGGTCAGGGTGAGATCGGTCATCCGGACCCCGTCGCATTCGGCGTCATCGAGCCCGTCGAGGATCTCCCGTACCGGCCGTCGAATGCCGCCGACGCTCAGTTCCGCCGCGGGCTCGACAGCGAGCCAGGGGATCAACACGAACGCCCGCTGGTGCGCGAACGGATGGGGCAGGGTGAGCTCGGCATCATCGGAGAACACCTCCGCGTCGCCGTCGAAGCAGCAGACCAGGTCGACATCGAGGGTCCGTGGTCCCCACTTCTGCGCCCGCACCCGATCGTTGTCACGTTCGATCTCCTGCGCCCGGCGCAACCAGCCCCGCCCGTCGACTCCGGCATCCTCGGCGATCAGCACGGCATTCAGGAACGGTTGCTGCTCGACCCCGCCCCACGCGTCGGTCTCCCAAACCGGCGAGACCGCGACCACCGTCTGGCCCAGGGCGTCGACCACGGCTTGAAGCCTGGCCAACCGGTCACCCAGATTGGATCCGATGGACAGCACAACCCGACTCATACGGTCGCCGGGACGATCTGCCCCCGGCCGCCCCGCCGGGAGCGGCGGGCGACGACGGCGACGTCGGTGAAGGCCAGTGGGATGGGTGCCTTCGGTTTGTGCACCACGACCTCCACGGCGTGCACCCGGGCATCTTCCATCACGGCCTCGGCTATCTCCGCGGAGACCGTCTCGATCAGGTTCCGGGGTGGGCCGGCGACGATATCGGCGGCCCGTTGGGCCAGGACGCCGTAGTCGTAGGTGTCATCGAGGTCATCGCTGGCAGCGGCGTCGGCCAGGTCGATCCAGACGGTGATGTCGATGACGAAGTCCTGTCCGTCGCGCCGCTCGTGGTCGAAAACACCGTGATTGCCCCGCACGGTGAGCCCGCGCAGTTCGATGCGGTCAGTCATCGGCATCCTCCGGTGGATGTTGCCAAGCGTGGACAACCTTCAGCGCGTCGACACTGGAGCGCACGTCGTGCACCCGAACCCCCCAGGCTCCGTTCAACCCGGCCAGCGCCGAGATCACGGCGGTGGCGGTCTCCCGGCCGTCCGGGGGGCGCGGCGTGCCGTCCGATCCGGCCAGCAGTGCGCCCAGGAAGCGCTTACGGGATGCGCCGACCAGCAGCCGAAATCCGGTGCCGACGAACTCGGGCAGCGCCTGCAGCAGCAGCCAGTTGTCGCCCGCCGTCTTGGCGAAACCGAGCCCGGGATCGATGATGAGATTGCGCGGGTCGACCCCGGCTGCCACCGCGGCATCGACAGCGGACATCAATTCGTCGCGAACCTCGCCGACAACGTCGCGGTAGCGCGGCACATCGTGCGGCCGGATCGCCCCGACCGAGCGCCAGTGCATCAGCACCCAGGGCACCCCGGCACGGGCCACCACTCGTGCCATATCGGGGTCGGCCCGACCCCCGCTGACATCGTTGACGATACCGGCCCCGCTATCCAGAGCCGCCTCGGCCACCGCCGCGTTCATGGTGTCGATGCTCACCGTAACCCCCTGCCCGGCAAGCTCTTTCACGACAGGAACGATGCGGGCGGTTTCCACCGCGGGGTCGATCCGCACCGCACCGGGCCGGGTCGACTCCCCGCCCACATCGATGATGTCGGCGCCTTCTGCCACCAGAGCCTGAGCATGCGCCACGGCGCGGGCCGGGTCCAGGTAGCGCCCCCCGTCGGAGAAGGAGTCTTCGGTGACGTTGACGACCCCCATCACCCGCACACGCCGGGAACCTTCGGTCACTTTCGGAGGATGAGACCCAGCGCCTCGGCCCGAGACGCGTCACTGGTCTTGAACAGCCCGCGAACCGCCGAGGTGGTGGTGATCGCACCCGCCTTGCGGACGCCACGCATCGCCATGCACAGATGCTCGGCCTCGATGACGACGATGACACCACGCGGATCGAGTTTGCGCATGATCGCATCGGCGACCTGGGCGGTCAGCCTCTCCTGTACCTGGGGACGCTTGGCATACAGGTCCACCACCCGGGCCAACTTGGACAGACCGGTCACCCGGCCGTCGTCACCGGGGATGTAGCCGACATGGGCCATCCCGTGGAACGCCACCAGATGGTGCTCGCAGGTCGAGTACATCGGGATCTGTTTGACCAGGACCAACTCGTCGTGCTGCTCATCGAAGGTGGTGTCCAGCACCGCATCCGGGTCGGTGTAGAGCCCAGCGAACATCTCCCGGTAGGCCCGGGCGACGCGGGCCGGGGTGTCCTTCAATCCGTGCCGGTCCGGATCCTCCCCGACGGCGAGCAGAAGCTCGCGCACCGCTGCCTCAGCACGGTCTTGATCGAAGACCGGGGTCTCGAGCGTGATCGAATCGCGCTGCGGCATTTCGGCTCCGTCCGTGGATCAACTGGGGCGGGTGGAATGACCACCCTCATCGCCGGGAACATCCTGCGGCGCAGGAGCCGAGGGGCTCTGGTGAGGCTGGTACGGCTGCTGGCCGTGCTGGGGCTGCCCCTGGTGCGGCGGCGGAGCCCAGCCCTGGGGCGGTGGCGGATACCAGTACCCCGGTTGCGGCTGCTGCGGCTGCTGCTGCGGCGGTTGCGATTGCGGCGGCGGCGGCCAACCGGGGGCGCGCCAACCGGCCGGGGCTCCGTAATCCGGTTGAGTCGAGCCGGCCGGAGCCTGGTGGTGCCGTCCGCCGGCGTGCGCACCGTTGCCGTTACCGTTCCCGGCGCCATTGGCCGCACCGTTGCCACCGGGACCGTGAGGCGGCTGCGGAACCTGCTGCCCGTGGGCGACGCTCGCCTGAGCGATTGCCTTCTTGAAGGCCGGCTCGGGCATCGGCTGGGGCCACGGCTCGCCTCGTTCGATGGCCAGCTCGCCAGGGGTCTTGATGGGCGGCTTGTCCGAGGGGATGCGGCCACCGAAGTCGTCGAACACGGTCAGTCGTGGACGCTTCTGCACGTCGGAGAAGATCGCCTGCAACTCTGCGCGATGCAGGGTCTCCTTCTCCAGCAGTTCACCGGCCAGGATATCGAGCACATCGCGGTATTCGGTGAGGATCGTCCATGCCTCGGTGTGCGCGGCCTCAATGAGCTTGCGGACCTCGTCATCGATGTCGCGGGCCACCTCGTGGCTGTAATCGGCCTGGGTGCCCATCGTGCGACCGAGGAACGGATCGCCGTGCTCGGTGCCATACCGGACCGCCCCCAGCTTGGCGCTCATGCCGTACTCGGTCACCATCGCGCGAGCGATCTTGGTGGCCTGCTCGATATCGGAGACCGCGCCGGTGGTGGGCTCCCGGAACACCAACTCCTCCGCGGCCCGGCCGCCCATGGCGAATACCAGCCGGGCGATCATCTCCGAGCGGGTCATCAGGCCCTTATCGTCCTCGGGCACCGACACCGCGTGGCCGCCGGTCCGGCCCCGGGCCAGAATGGTGACCTTGTAGATGGGCTCGATATCGGGCATCGCCCACGCCGCCAGGGTGTGGCCACCCTCGTGGTAGGCGGTGATCTTCTTCTCGGTCTCACTGATCACCCGGCCCTTACGCCGCGGACCACCGATCACCCGGTCGACGGCCTCCTCGAGAGCGGCCCCGGTGATGATCGTGCCGTTCTCCCGCGCCGTGAGCAGCGCGGCCTCGTTGATGACGTTGGCCAGGTCGGCGCCGGACATCCCGACGGTGCGCTTGGCAAGACCGTCCAGGTCGGCGTCCGGGGACATCGGTTTGCCCTGGGAGTGCACCCGCAATACCGCCTTGCGGCCGGCCAGGTCAGGACTGGACACCGGGATCTGCCGGTCGAAACGGCCGGGGCGCAGCAGCGCCGGATCCAGGATGTCCGGCCGGTTCGTGGCGGCGATGAGAATGACGCCCTGACGCTCGCCGAAGCCGTCCATCTCGACAAGCAGCTGGTTGAGGGTCTGTTCACGCTCGTCATGGCCACCGCCGAGGCCTGCGCCGCGCTGGCGGCCGACCGCGTCGATCTCGTCGACGAAGATGATGGACGGCGAATTCTGCTTGGCCTGTTCGAAAAGATCGCGGACCCGGGATGCGCCGACACCGACGAACATCTCGACGAAGTCCGAGCCGGAGATGGTGAAGAACGGCACACCGGCCTCGCCCGCCACGGCACGGGCCAGCAGTGTCTTACCGGTTCCGGGCGGGCCGTACAGCAGCACACCCTTGGGGATCTTCGCCCCGAGGGCCTGATACCGCGCCGGGTTCTGCAGGAAGTCCTTGATCTCGTAGAGCTCCTCGACCGCCTCATCGGCGCCGGCGACATCGGCGAAGGTGGTTTTCGGCATGTCCTTGGACAGCTGTTTGGCCTTGGACTTGCCGAAACCGAAGCCCATCCGGCCGCCGGTCTGCATCCGGGAGAAGAGCACGAACAACCCGATCAACAGGAACAGCGGCAGCATGTAGATCAGCAGCGTGCCCAGCATGCTGGGCTGGTTGACCGAGGTGTTGGTCTTGATGCCCTTGGCGGTGAGGGAGTCGAACAGTGGCACCGCGTAGCCGGTCGGGTACTTGGCGATGACCTTGGTGGAACCTGCGGTCTCGTCCTTGCCGTCCTTCAGATCCAGCCGTAGCTGCTGTTCACGGTCGTCGATCTGGGCGGTCTTGACGTTGTCGGCGTTGATCTGGGCCACCGCCACCGAGGTGTCGATCGGCTTGAAGCCGCGGGTGTCGTCGTTGAAGTAGAAGAACAACCAACCCAGCAGCAGCACAGCGGAGATCACCGTCAGTGTGCGGATAACAGTTTTCCGGTTCATCAAACATCGGCCCGCAGGGGCCCAGTCCTTCCCATCGCAGCCTGGAAGCCTTCAGGCTACCGGTACCCCAACGTCGGACGGTGCCCTCGGGGTTTCCGTCACGGTTTGGTTCTTCCGGTCGGGGCGGCCCGCCCGGGTGCCGACGGCCCTGTGCTTGGCTGAACACCGTGGTCACACCCGCCGAGCGGTTCGTCGATGTCAACGGGGTACGGCTGCGGATTGTCGAGGCCGGTCCCGCCGGCGCACCCTTGGTGATCCTCGCCCACGGCTTCCCTGAACTGGCCTATTCCTGGCGCCACCAGATTCCGGCCCTGGCCGCCGCCGGGTACCACGTCGTCGCACCCGACCAGCGCGGCTACGGGGGTTCCTCGCGGCCTGACGAGATCGATGCCTACGACATCACGGCGTTGACCGGGGACCTGGTCGGGCTGATCGATGAACTGGGCGCCCCCCGCGCTGCGCTGGTCGGGCACGACTGGGGCGCGGTGGTCGTCTGGAGCACCGCGCTGCTGCACCCGGACCGGGTGGCTGCGGTAGCGGGGTTGAGCGTGCCACCGGTACCCCGGCCACGCACCCCGCCGACCGAGGCGTTCCGGCGGATCTTCGGCGACAACTTCTTCTACATCCTGTACTTCCAGCAGCCCGGCGTCGCGGACGCCGAGATGGCCGCCGACCCGCACCGCGCGTTGCTGAGAATGCTGGGCGGGATGCGGGCGCCGGCCGATGAGGCGGCCGCGCTCCGGATGCTGGCACCCGGCCCGTTGGGGTTCGTCGAACGCCTCGAGGAACCCGACCGACTGCCGGACTGGCTTACGGCCGGCGAGTTGGACCACTACGTCGCCGAGTTCACCCGGACCGGCTTCACCGGCGCACTGAACTGGTACCGCAACTTCGACCGCAACTGGCAGATCATGGCCCACCCCGCGGCCCCGACCATCGTCGTCCCCGCGCTGTTCGTCGGCGGGACCGCCGACCCGGTGCTGGCCTTCACCAGGACCGAACGCGCGACGGAGGTTGCGCGTGGCCCGTACCGGCAGGTCATGGTGGACGGAGCGGGCCACTGGCTCCAGCAGGAGCGCCCGGCGGAGGTCAATGCCGAGTTGCTGGCGTTTCTCTCACAGGTGCGGTGGTGACGACGGCACACGCTACGGTGAGGCATGCCGATCACCGTTAACCGTCAGAGACGCCGCCACGTCATGGTCTGTGCCGCAGCGGTATTGGCCGCGGTAGCGCTGTCCGGATGCGACTCCGCACCGGCGGTCGGAACCAACGCCCGGCAGGTCACGGTAGTAGGCACCGGCGAGGTGCGGGGAGTGCCGGACACGCTGACCGCCGACGTTGGGGTGGAGGTGGTGGCACCGGACGTCACCGCGGCGATGAACCAGGCCAGTGAACGGCAGAAGGCCGTGATCGATCAACTGGCCGCCCGCGGGATCGACGCCAAGGACATCAGCACGACCACGGTGAATCTGCAGCCGCAGTACGGCGAGAACTCGGTGATCACCGGCTACCGGGCCGGCAACTCGATCTCGGTCACCCTCCGCGAACTCGACGCGGCATCGGAGACGTTGGCCACCATCGTGACAGCCGGCGGCAACGCCACCCGGATCAACTCGGTGAGCTACTCGATCGACGACGACTCGACGCTGGTCAGTGATGCCCGGGCCCGGGCGTTCAACGACGCCAGGAGCCGCGCCGAGCAGTATGCCGACCTGTCGGGGCTGTCGCTGGGCAATGTGCTCTCGATCTCCGAGGCGCCCGGCGGGTCGGTGCCCCTGCCGCCCGTGCCGATGGCGGAGGGCGCGATGGCAGCGGCGGTGCCCGTGCCGCTGCAGCCAGGCGAGCAGACGGTCAGCTTTTCGGTGACCGCGGTCTGGGAGCTGACCTAGCTATACCCCCGCTATACCCCCGGCTGCCGCCGAGAAGGTCAGGGGGCGTAGACCTTCGGATCCAGGGTCCCGATATAGGGCAGGTCGCGGTAGCGCTCGGCGTAGTCCAGGCCGTAGCCCACGACGAATTCGTTGGGGATGTCGAATCCCACATAGGCGATCTCGACATCGGCGCGGACCGCGTCGGGCTTGCGCAGCAACGTGCAGACCCGCAGTGACTTCGGGTGCCGGGTGGCCAGGTTGCGCAGCAGCCAGGACAGCGTCAATCCGGAGTCGACGATGTCCTCCACGATCAGAACGTCCCGATCGGCGATATCACGGTCGAGATCCTTGAGGATCCGCACCACACCTGAGGAGGATGTCGCCGAGCCGTAGGAGCTCACAGCCATGAACTCCAGTTGAGTGGGCAGTGGGATGGCGCGGGCCAGATCGGTCACGAACATCACCGCCCCCTTCAGGACGGTCACCAGGAGCAGATCCTGGCCGGCCAGTGTGTCGGCGTAGTCGTGACCCACGAGAGCGCCCAATTCGGCGGTTCGAGTCTGAATCTGATCTTCGGACAACAAGACCGACTTGATGTCCCCGGGATACAGCTCATTCGCCGACACGACCACAGCGTGCCATGCCGCCGTCGGCGAGGACAATCAGACCGGTTCGCTGCGCAATCTCAGGGTGCCGTCGCGCCGCTCGGCGAACAGCCGCGTACTCGCAACATCCCAACTGACCGCCACCCCACCCTGACCACGCCACGCGGTCACCAGCGCGTCGACGGCCCGGATCTGGTGGTCGGTGAGCCCGGCCGCGCCACCGCTGAGCAACCAGGCGCGAATCACCCGGCGGCGCAGCGCCTCGGGAAGATCCTTGATGACCGCCACCGCCAGTCCAGGCCCCGAACGCGCCGCCGCGAGGTCCTGCTCGGCCAGCCGATCCAGTGCGTCGGTGTCCTCCCGTAGCGCCGCGGCCGTACGTGCCAGCGCCTCGGCCACACCGCCGCCGAGCACGTCCTCCAACAGCGGAAGGACCTCGGCTCGCAGCCGCACCCGGGTGAAACGGCGGTCGTCGTTGTGCGGGTCGTTCCAGGCGGTCAGGCCGAGCTCCGCACAGGCGGCGACGGTGGATGCGCGCCGCACCCCCAGCAGCGGCCGGTACCAGGGCGGGTCACACGGCCGCATCCCGGCGATGGACCGGGCGCCGGACCCTCGGCCCAGGCCCAGCAACACCGTCTCGGCCTGATCGTCGAGGGTATGGGCCAGCAGCACGGGTGCGCCGGCCCGGGCCGCGTCCAGGGCGGCATAGCGGGCGACTCGGGCGGCCGCCTCCGGGCCACCGGCAGATCCCACCTGAACCCGCACCACATGTGCCGCCACACAGCCGAGAGTCATCGCCTGCCGTTTCGCGGTCTGCGCGACGGCCGCCGAACCGGATTGGAGACCGTGATCGACGATCAGCGCCGTGGTCGGCCTAACGGCCGCCGCCGCCGCCGCCAGCGCCAGCGAGTCGGGCCCGCCGGACAGCGCCACGCACCACGACGATGCACCGCCGAGGCGGGCCGCGGCGAACCCGGCCAGCGTCGCGCGCAGCCCGGCTAGAGCACCCGGTCGATCCACCGCTGGGGATTCTCGACCTCGTCGGGCAATGGCAGGGTGTCGGGGCCGGACCAGACGGTGTTGAACCGCGCCATCCCGACCCGGTCCACCACCTGGTCGACGAATGCCCGACCCCGGGTGTACTGGCTGAGTTTGGCATCCACCCCGAGCAGGGCGCGCAGGATTCTCTGCACTGGCGGCTGCTTGCGATGGCGGCGGTCGTCGAAGCGACGCCGGATGAAGTTGACCGAGGGAACCACCGCAGGACCCACCGCATCCATCACGTAATCGGCGTGCCCCTCCAGCAGGGTGCCGAGCACCAGGAGCTGGTCGAGGGCGGCGCGTTGCGGCTCGGACTGAACCGCCCGCAGCAACCCCACGACGCCGGCCGGCTCACCGCTGCGGGCAGGCTCGCGCCGGGTTTTGACGAAGTCCGCGAGCCGGCCGAGCACCTCGCCGACGGCGTCGCCCCGTTCGGATGTCAGCGCCGCCAGCGCCTCCGACATGTATCCGGCCAACCAGGGGTTGGCGGTGAACTGCACCCGGTGGGTGACCTCATGCAGGCACACCCACAGCCGGAAGTCCTTGGGCACCAACCGAAGTTGGCGTTCGACGGCGATGACGTTCGGGTAGACCAGCAGCAGCGCGCCCTCCCGGCCGGATTGGCCGGAGGCGAAGGGGTCGTACTGGCCGAGGATGCCGGCGGAGATGAAGGCCAGCACCGCGCCGGTCTGGGCGCCCGCGGCCCGACCGGTGAGCAGGTTGCTCGGCGTGTCGGTTCCACCAGTCATCACCCGCATGGAATCCGAGGCTGAGCGGATCCACTGCCCGCGGTCGACGATGCGGGCCTCGGGCACCGGAGCATCGCTGGACAACCCGGTGACCTCGCGGACGGGGGCTTCGGCGGCCCGGGCGGCCTGCGCCAGGTCATCGATGGCCTGCCGGCGGGTGT
>JBFYOR010000276.1:0-2766 GCA_041303695.1 Mycobacterium sp.
ACGCGATCCTGGCGATGCTGCGCCATCCTCGGTACTGGACGGCCCTCGGCAACGACGCCGGGCACGCGTCGGCGATCGTCGAGGAGACGCTGCGTTACGACCCGCCGGTCCAGCTGGTCGGGCGGGTCGCCGGCGCGGACATGACCATTGCGGACGTGACGGTTCCCCGGGGTGACACCATGATGCTGCTGTTGGCCGCCGCCCACCGCGACCCGGCGGTCATCGATCGGCCTGACGAGTTCGACCCGACCCGCTCGTCGGTGCGACACCTCGCGTTCGGCCTGGGCCCGCACTTCTGCCTCGGCGCACCGCTGGCGCGGCTGGAGGCCGCCGCCGCGCTCTCGGCGGTGACCAGGCGATTCCCCAACGCCCGCCTCGAGCGTGAGCCGGTCTACAAGCCGCACGTGACCTTGCGTGGCGTGGCCAGCCTCGACGTCGCGGTGTAGTTTTCGCGCATGAAGATTCTGTTGGTCGGTGCCGGTGGTGTGGGTTCGGCGTTCTGCGCTATCGCCAAAAGGCGCGACTTCTTCGAGGGGGTCGTGGTGGCGGACTACGACCACGCGAAGGCCCAGCAGGCCGCCAGCGCAGTCGGGGACCCCCGATTCACCGCCACCGCGGTCGACGCCTCTTCCGAGGAGGCCGTTGCCCTGCTCGTTCGCCAGTACGGCATCACCCACGTCGTCAACGCGGTCGACCCGCGGTTCGTCATGCCGATCTTCAACGGCGCTCTGGCGGGCGGGGCGGACTATATGGACATGGCGATGAGCCTGTCTCAGCGCCACCCGGAGAAGCCGTACGAACTGACCGGGGTCAAACTCGGTGATGAGCAGTTCGAGGCCGAGCCGAAGTGGATCCAGGCGGGCCGGCTGGCCGTCGTCGGCTTCGGCGTCGAGCCGGGCCTGGCCAACGTCTTCGCCCGCTACGCATCGGACAACCTGTTCAGCGAGATCGATGAACTCGGTGTCCGTGACGGCGCCAACCTCGCCGTCGAGGGTTACGAGTTCGCGCCGTCGTTCTCCATCTGGACCACGATCGAGGAATGCCTCAACCCGCCAGTGATCTGGGAGAAGGATCGCGGCTGGTTCGTCACCGAACCATTCAGCGAGCCTGAGGTTTTCAACTTTCCGGAGGGCATCGGTCCGGTCGAGTGCGTCAACGTCGAGCACGAGGAAGTGCTGCTGATGCCGCGCTGGATCGAGTGCAAGCGGGTGACGTTCAAGTACGGTCTGGGTGACGAATTCATCGACGTCCTCAAGGTGCTGCACAAGCTTGGACTGGATCGCACCGAGAAGGTGAAGGTTGGTGACGTTGAGGTCAGCCCGCGCGATGTGGTCGCGGCCTGTCTGCCCAATCCGGCTACCCTCGGACCGCAGATGAAGGGTAAGACCTGCGCGGGCCTGTGGGTGACCGGAACCGGTAAGGACGGTAAGCCTCGCTCGACCTACCTCTACCACGTGGTGGATAACGAATGGTCGATGGCCGAGTACGGCCATCAGTGTGTGGTGTGGCAGACCGCCATCAATCCCGTTGTGGCACTGGAACTCCTGGCCAACGGCACCTGGAGCGGTACCGGGATCCTCGGCCCGGAGTGCTTCGAGTCAGAGCCGTTCCTGGAACTGCTGACCGCCTACGGCTCGCCGTGGGGCCAGATGGAGCTCACTCCCTAATCGCCGACTGTGGGCCCTGTGCAGCTTTCCGGCGCCGGATCCGTGCACAAGGCCCACATTCGCGTGGCCTGGCTCAGCCCGGCTGGTAGATCCACTGCTGTCGCGGCAGCACAGCCGGGTCGAAGCGCTCCAGCAGTGCGGCCATGTCGGCGCCCGGGCAGCCCAGTGACTCGGTGATCAACGCCCAGACCCGCGCCACTCCTAGATCGGCGAGGGTGACCGCGCCGTCGCGCTTGGCCAGCCGCTTGCCGTCGGCGTTGAGCGCCAATGGGATGTGGGCGTACACCGGCTGCGGGTAGTTCAGCAGTCCCGCGAGGTAGGCCTGCCGGGGAGATGAGGCGAGCAGATCATCACCGCGCACCACCTGATCGACCCCCGACTGCGCATCATCGACGACGACTGCCAGGTTGTAGGCCGGTACCCCGTCGCCGCGGCGAAGCACGAAGTCATCGACCACGCCGGTGTAGCTGCCGTGGAGCAGGTCGGTGACGGAGTACTCGGCGGTGTCGCTGCGCAGCCGCAGCGCCGGTGGGCGGCCGGCCTCGCGCCGGCTGGCGCGCTGGGCATCGGTCAGCGTCCGGCAGGTGCCCGGATAGGCGCCCTCGGGGGCGTGTGGAGCCCGTGGCGCGTTGAGGATGTCCTTCCGGCTGCAGAAACATTCGTAGACCAGGTCGCGGGCGACGAGGGTGTTGATCACCGCGTCGTAGCGGTCCCGGTGGGCCGACTGCCATTGCGGGGGCTCATCCCAGGTGAGGCCGATCGCCGCGCAGTCGGCCAGCTGACGCTGCGCCACGTCGTCGTGCGTCCGGTCGTCGAGGTCCTCGATGCGCATCAGGAACCGCCGGCCGCTCGAGCGGGCGAATAGCCATGCCAGTACCGCGGTGCGCAGGTTGCCGATATGCAGATCAGCCGACGGGCTGGGCGCGAACCGGCCGGCGCCAGGAATGGTGTGCATCGCACCAGAATGTACGACGATGACAAGCGTGGACCTTCCCGTTGCCCCGCCGTTGCAGCCCATGCTGGCCAAGGCGCAGGCGACGGTTCCCATCGATCCGGGGCTGTGGTGCTACGAGCCGAAATGGGACGGCTTCCGCGCCGT
>JBFYOR010000277.1:0-11840 GCA_041303695.1 Mycobacterium sp.
CCCGGGTGGTGCCCTTCATCGAATGGGTGCGTGCGACCTACCCGCAGCAGTGCATCAGCGTCGACACCTGGCGGGCATCGGTCGCCAGACAGGCATGCGCGGCCGGTGCCGACATCATCAACGACACCTGGGCCGGCCACGACCCGGCGTTGCCCGAGGTCGCCGCCGAGTTCGGCGCCGGTCTGGTCTGCTCGCACACCGGTGGCGCGGTCCCGCGCACCCGTCCGTTCCGGGTCAACTACGGAACCACCGTCACCGGGGTCGTCGACGCCGTCATCGCCGAGGTGACCGCCGCGGCCGAGCATGCCGTCGCGGTGGGCGTCCCGCGCGACGGTGTGCTCATCGACCCGACCCACGATTTCGGCAAGAACACCTTCCACGGGCTGGCGTTGTTGCGCCACGTGAACGATCTGGTTAAAACCGGATGGCCGGTCCTGATGGCCCTGAGCAACAAGGACTTCATCGGGGAGACTCTGGGTGTGGAACTTCACCAGCGCCTGGAGGGCACGCTTGCCGCGACGGCCCTGGCCGCCGCCGACGGAGCCCGGATGTTCCGGGTGCACGAGGTGGGCCCGACCCGCCGGGTCCTGGAGATGGTCGCCTCGATCAAGGGCGACCGGCCACCGGCCCGCACGGTGCGGGGACTGGCATGACCGAGCTGGCCGGTGCGGACGCCCGGCTGGCTGATCGGACCTGGCACCGGCCGCCCTGGACGGTGGCTGACCTGGAGGCCGCCAAACAGGGCCGCACCATCTCGGTGGTTCTGCCGGCTCTCAACGAAGCCGAAACCGTCGGCGGCGTGATCGAGACGATCATCCCGATGCTCGGCGGACTCGTCGACGAGCTCGTCGTGCTGGACTCCGGCTCCACCGACGCCACCGAGGCCCGTGCGGTAGCCGCCGGTGCCCGGGTGGTCCACCGGGAACAGGCGCTGCCGGAGATCGCGCCGCAACCGGGCAAGGGCGAGGCGCTGTGGCGATCGCTGGCCGCGACCACCGGCGACTTGATCGTGTTCATCGACTCCGACCTGATCGGGCCCGACCCGATGTTCGTGCCCCGGCTGGTCGGGCCGATGCTCACCGGCGACGGCATCCATCTGGTCAGAGGCTTTTACCGGCGGCCGTTGAAGCTCCGCGGCGGCGAGGACGCCAACGGGGGCGGTCGGGTCACCGAGCTGGTCGCCCGCCCGCTGCTGGCCGCACTGCGGCCCGAACTGGGCTGCGTGCTGCAACCGCTGGGCGGGGAGTACGCAGGCAGCCGTGAACTGCTGACCTCGGTGCCGTTCGCGCCGGGCTACGGGGTGGAGATCGGCATTCTCATCGACACCTACGACCGGCTGGGTCTGGATGCGATCGCGCAGGTGAATCTCGGTGTTCGCACCCACCGCAACCGGCCGCTGAGTGAGCTGGGCCCGATGAGCCGGCAGATCATCGCGACCCTGCTGACCCGGTGCGGTATCGCCGACTCCGGGGTCGGGCTGACCCAGTTCTTCCCCGGCGCCGACGGCTCGGACGGCTATGCGGCCCGCACCTCCACGGTGTCGCTGGCCGACCGGCCGCCGATGAACACCCTGCGGCCAGTGGCAGGATCGCAGCTGTGACGTTGATCCTGATGTACCTCGTGGTGCTGATCCTGGTTGCCGTCGTGCTGTTCGGGGTGGCCAGTGTTCTGTTCGGCCGCGGTGAGCAGCTGCCGCCGTTGCCGCGGGCCACCACCGCGACCGTGCTGCCGGCCTCGGGGGTCACCGGTGCCGACGTCGAGGCCGTCAAGTTCGCCCAGGTGCTGCGCGGCTACAAGACCAGCGAGGTGGACTGGGTGCTGGACCGACTGGGGGCCGAACTCGACCAGGTGCGGGGCGAACTGGCCGCCGTGCGTGCCGCCGCCGGACTTCCGGATCCCACCGCCCGGCCGCGATACGGCGCTCACGCCGCCGCGGCGGCCGACCCGGAAGCGGGATGACCGCAGCCCACCAGGACGGCCGGTTCAGGTGCCCGTGGGCGCTGGACGCGCCGGCGTCGGACCGGGCGTTGCTGCTGGGTTACCACGATCAGGAGTGGGGCCGGCCGGTGCGGGGGCGGATCGAACTGTTCGAGCGGATGACGCTGGAGGCCTTTCAGAGCGGCCTGTCCTGGCTGATCATCCTGCGCAAACGGGAGAATTTCCGGCTGGCTTTCGCCGGTTTCGACATCGAGACGGTCGCCGGTTTCACCGACGTCGACGTCGCCCGGCTGATGGCGGATCCCGGGATCGTGCGTAACCGCGCCAAGATCGAGGCGACGATCGCCAATGCCAGGCTGGCCGCCGATCTCGACGCCGACCTCTCCGGCCTGTTGTGGTCCTATGCGCCGCCGCCGCGGCCCCGTCCGGCTACCGCCGATGAGGTGCCGTCGGAGACGCCCGAGTCCGTCGCCATGGCCCGCGGACTCAAGGCCCGTGGGTTCCGGTTTGTCGGCCCCACCACCGCCTATGCGCTCATGCAGGCCACCGGAATGGTCGACGACCATGTACGGAATTGCTGGGTGCCGGGTCCCAGGCACTAGAATCAAGAAAACCGTCACCCGCCCGGTGTCGGCGGGACTGCTCAAAATCTGGAGGGAGCACTCGATGGCGGCGATGAAGCCGCGGACCGGAGACGGTCCGCTGGAAGCGACCAAAGAGGGGCGCGGCATCGTGATGCGGGTACCGCTGGAAGGCGGTGGCCGGCTTGTCGTGGAGTTGACCCCCGACGAGGCCGCCGCTTTGGGCGACGAACTCAAAGGCGTTACCAGCTAACTCTCGAACCCCCAAGACCCCGTGCCAACGCACGGGGTTTTGTGCTGCCGGTGCGCGTTCAGGCCGAGACGGCGCGGTAGATCTCCAGGGTCTGCGCGGCGATCCGGGCCCAGGAGAACTCGTCGATGCAGCGTCGCCGGCCGGCCGCGCCGTAGCCTTGCGCCCGGGTCGGGTCCGCTACCAGGGCGTTGACCGCGTCGGCCAGTCCGGCCTCGAAGGATCGCGGATCGGACTCTTCGTAGGGCACCAGCGTTCCGGTGACGCCGTCGGCGACCACCTCGGGGATGCCGCCGACATCGGAGGCCACCACGGCCGTCTCGCACGCCATCGCCTCGAGGTTCACGATGCCGAGCGGCTCGTAGACCGAGGGACATACGAATGCTGTTGCCGCCGAGAGGATCTCGCGGATTTCCTGCACCGGGAGGAAGTCCCGGACCCAGAACACGCCGCTACGTTCGGCGGCGAGGCGGTCGACCGCGGCCCTGATCTCACTGGCGATTTCCGGGGTGTCCGGCGCCCCGGCGCAGAGCACCAACTGCACGTCCGGATCGAACCGGTGCGCAGCCGCGATCAGGTGCCCGACGCCTTTCTGCCGGGTGATCCGGCCGACGAAGGCCACCATCGGCCGGGAGCGGTCCACCCCGAGTTCATCGAGAACCGACTCCTCGGGGTCCGGGGCGGCCGGGTACCAGACGTCGGTGTCGATGCCGTTCTTGACGATATGTACCCGGCCTGGGTCCAGTGCGGGATATACCGACAGCACATCCTCGCGCATCCCGGCGCTGACCGCGATCACCGCGTCGGCGGCCTGCACCGCGGTGCGCTCGACCCACAACGACACCTGGTACCCGCCGCCGAGTTGTTCGGCCTTCCACGGCCGCTTCGGCTCCAGGGAGTGGGCGGTCAGGACATGCGGAATGCCGTGCAGCAGGGCGCTCAGGTGCCCGGCCATACCCGCGTACCAGGTGTGTGAGTGCACCACCGTCGCTCCCGCTGCCGCGGCGGCCATCCGCAGGTCCGTCGACAGTGTCGACAGTGCCGGATTGGCGTCGGCGAGTGCGGGATCGGGCTGATGGGCGAACGCGGTGGCTCGCGGCGCTCCCATGCAGTGCACGTCGACCTCGCACAGCCGGCGCAGCTGCGCCACCAGCTCGGTCACATGCACCCCGGCCCCGCCGTAGACCTCGGGTGGGTACTCCCGAGTCATCATCGCCACCCGCATAACGCTGACCGTAGTGCAACGCCGCCGGTGCCAAACCGTCGTTGGCCTAGCCGTTGCCAGCGGCGGTGGCTAGGTTTACTCCCATGAGGGAGTTGCCACACGTGCTGGGCATCGTCATGGCCGGCGGCGAGGGTAAGCGGCTCTATCCGCTGACGGCAGACCGGGCCAAGCCGGCCGTGCCGTTCGGTGGCGCCTACCGGCTCATCGACTTCGTGCTGTCGAATCTGGTCAACGCCCGATACCTGCGAATCTGCGTTCTGACGCAGTACAAGTCGCATTCACTGGACCGGCACATCTCGCAGAACTGGCGGCTGAGCGGGCTGGCGGGGGAGTACATCACGCCGGTGCCGGCCCAGCAGCGCCTCGGGCCGCGCTGGTACACCGGCTCCGCCGACGCCATCTACCAGTCTATGAACCTGATCTACGACGAGGATCCCGACTACATCGTGGTGTTCGGCGCCGACCACGTGTACCGGATGGATCCGGAGCAGATGGTGAACTTCCACATCGAGAGCGGGGCCGGGGCGACGGTTGCCGGTATCCGCGTGCCGCGGGCCGAGGCATCCGCGTTCGGCTGCATCGACGCCGACGACTCCGGTCGCATCCGCAGTTTCGTGGAGAAGCCCGCGGACCCGCCGGGCACCCCCGACAACCCGGACCAGACGTTCGTATCAATGGGCAATTACATCTTCACCACCAAGGTGCTCATCGATGCGATCCGCGCCGACGCCGACGACGACACCTCCGATCACGATATGGGGGGCAACATCATTCCGCGCCTGGTCGCCGACGGACTTGCCGCGGTTTACGACTTCAACGACAACGAGGTGCCGGGCGCGACCGAACGCGATCACGGCTACTGGCGTGATGTCGGCACCCTGGATGCGTTCTACGACGCGCACATGGACCTGGTGTCGGTGCACCCGGTGTTCAACCTCTACAACAAGCGCTGGCCGATCCGGGGGGAGTCGGAGAACCTGGCCCCGGCCAAGTTCGTCAACGGCGGCTCGGCCCAGGAGTCGGTGGTGGGCGCGGGCAGCATCATCTCGGCGGCCTCGGTGCGGACCTCGGTGATGTCGAGCAATGTCGTCGTCGACGACGGCGCCATCGTCGAGGGCAGCGTGCTGATGCCGGGCGTCCGGGTCGGCCGCGGCGCGGTGGTGCGCCGGGCGATCCTGGACAAGAACGTCGTCGTCGGCCCCGGCGAACAGGTCGGGGTGGACCTGGAGAAGGACCGCGAGCGGTTCGCCATCAGCGCCGGCGGGGTGGTCGCCGTTGGCAAGGGCGTCTGGATCTAGCCCGTTTCCTGGCGCGAGCAGACGCAAACTCGCACGAATCGGGCACCGTCAGTGCGAGTTTGTGTCTGCTCGCGAGGAGCGGCGCCGCCCCCGGCGCCGAAGCAGCCACACCGCGGCCCCCACCAGGGCGATCAGCACGATCAGCACCAGGGCCGGGATCAGGATCGCGATGAACGTCAGGCCGACGCTGGTGAAATCCTCGATGGTGCTGAGCACCGGTGCGGCCACCCCGGCGGTCGCGACATTGGCCGCCGGTCGCACCGCGGTCTTGGTCAGGTGCACCGCCAGGGCGGTCACCACCCCGATGACCACCGGAACCCACTGACCGGTACGGGCGAACTCGGCCGGATCGCTGACCGCGGCGGTCTGCGCGGCGGTGCCGGATCCGAACACGATGCCGCCCGCGGTGGGGCGGACGAAGGTCTGCACGGCGTCGTTGACCGAATCCAGGGCCGGAACCTTATCGGCGACGATCTCGACCAACAGCAGTACCGCGACGATCGCGATCACCCACCCGTTGGCCAGCCAGTCCCACCCGTGCGGCAGGTTCACCAGGCTGGTGTAGCGGTCCAGTAAGCCCATCGACAGCATCGGGATGTAGGCGTTGAGTCCGGCCGCGGTGGCCAGGCCGAAACCGGTCATCAGTTCCATGGCGGCCTCGTCAGTCGCGGGCCGCGATCAGGATGCCGTCCCCGAGGGGCACCAGCACCGGGTTGAGCCGGTCGTCCTCAGCGATCATCCGGGCGGCCTCGCGGACAGCGGTGACGTCCGCGTCGTGGGCCGCCGGATCACCGGCGCGGCCGTCAAGCGCAGCGTGGTGCAGCACGATGACCCCGCCGGGGCGCAGCAGTCGGACTCCTTCGCTGACGAAATGCGGCTGGTCGGCGGGGGCGGCATCGACGAAGACCAGGTCATAGGACTCGTCTGCCAGCCGGGTGAGCACCTCCTGGGCCCGACCGGCGATGAGCCGGGTGCGGCCCGGGCCGACGCCTGCCTCGGAGAAGGCCTGCTTGGCCAGACGTTGATGCTCCGGCTCGATGTCGATGGTGGTGAGAACGCCGTCATCGCGCATCCCGGAGAGCATCCAGAGCCCGCTGACCCCGGCCCCGGTACCGACCTCTACGACGGCCCGGCCGCCGGCGAGCCGGACCAGCAGGCTCAGCAACGCGCCGACCGCAGGGGTCACGGCCCCCGCTCCGGCATCCATGGCGCGTTCCCGCGCCGCGGAGACGATCGAATCCTCCGAGATCGACGCCTCAGCGTGGGCGAGGACCCGGTCGGCCCGGCTGAGTGCCGGTTCGTCGATGGTGGACATTCTCAGCAGCGTAGATCAACTGCCGCGGCCTGTGGGCAGGCGCGCCACGCTGCTCCCGGACCGGGTGCAGGCGGCGATGAAAGCCAATCTAAGGAAATTGCTCAGTAATGACCGAATTCTGACGTTTTGCCTTATTAAGGCATGTTAATGGCGCATTTCTCAGTCAACATTAAGTTTGCTCATAGCGATCGCACACCACTATGGGGAAGGCTGATGCCCATGACAAGCCGCACCGGCGGGACGGGGAATACCCGACAACACGATCGTGTTATTCCCCTTGATGCGCCCAAAGGTGCGGCGCACCAACCCCGGGAGGATCCGACGACCACCACCCTGACGGCCCCAGTCACCATGTCGCATGTCGCGAGCGCCGGCGACGACGACTGGGTCGAACCGTCCGACGATCTGCAGGGCACCGCCGTTTTCGACGCCACCGGTGACCGCACGGCGATGCCGTCGTGGGATGAACTGGTGCGTCAGCACGCCGACCGGGTCTACCGGCTGGCGTATCGGCTGTCGGGCAACCAGCACGACGCCGAGGACCTCACCCAGGAAACCTTCATCCGGGTGTTCCGGTCGGTGCAGAACTACCAGCCCGGCACGTTCGAGGGCTGGCTGCACCGCATTACCACGAACCTGTTCCTCGATATGGTTCGTCGTCGGGCGCGCATCCGCATGGAGGCGCTGCCGGAGGATTACGACCGGGTTCCGTCCGACCAGCCCAATCCCGAGCAGATCTACCACGATGCCCGGCTGGGCCCGGACTTGCAGGCTGCCCTTGATTCGCTGCCGCCGGAATTCCGTGCCGCGGTGGTGCTTTGCGATATCGAGGGACTGTCCTACGAGGAGATCGGGGCGACCCTCGGGGTCAAGCTCGGCACCGTGCGAAGCCGGATCCACCGCGGCCGGCAGGCGCTGCGGGACCACCTCGCGACCCGGTCCGACAGCGCGCAGAGCGTCGCCGAATCGGCCTGACTGCGGCGCGCGTGGCGGCCGTGCTGGCCCGGTAGCGCCCCTGATCGCGCTACATTCGAGGTGGTGAGCGCAACATGTCCACGGCGCAGCGAAGGGAGCGTGGGTGATGGTCGACCCGGGTGATGTGTTCCGGCGGGCTCTGTCCTGGTTGCCGTCGAGTTTCGCGTCGCAGAGCGATGTGCCGGTCGGCGCGCCGCGCGAGTTCGGTTCGACCGAGCACCTCTCCATCGAGGCGATAGCCGCCTTTGTCGACGGGGAGTTGCGGATGAAGGCCCACCTTCGGGCCGCCCACCACCTGTCGATGTGTCAGCAGTGTGCGGTGGAGGTCGAGTCGCAGAGCCAGGCGCGGGCGGCGCTGCGGGAATCCCTGCCGGTCAGCATGCCCAGCACCCTGATGGGGCTGCTCACCCAGATCCCGCAGTCCACCCCCAACGAACCCGTGCCGCCGCCCGTTCTCGCCGACCCGCTGACCGGTGACGCGACGCGAAGCCGGCGCAAGCGCCGGTAGGGTGAGGGCCAACACGGAGCAGCACGGCACGGCCTGCTGCAGAGCCTTCGGACAGAGGATGAAGTGACCCCCAGCAAGGACACATCCGGCGGCGCGCACCGGCTGGCACCCAGACCGGTTTCGCGGCCTCCTGTCGACCCGCAGGCCACCCGGGCCTTCGGCCGCCCGCGCGGCGTCGAGGGTTCGTTCGTCGCTGAGGAACTGCGCCCGGCCGGCTTCCAGGGTTCTGACGAGTTCACGCCCGCGAAGAAGGCCCCGGACCCGGTCCTCGAGGAGGCCTTCGGCCGCCCTTATAGCGGTGGCGAGTCGCTGCAGCGCCATCCGACCGACGCAGGGGCGTTGGACGGCGGGGCACCTGGGCCGGAGCAGCCCGACGACCCGTGGCGCGACCCGGCTGCCGGTGTGGCTCTGGGTACTCCGGCGCTGGAGAGGGCGGCGCCGATGGTCATCGGTCCGCCGCCGGGCAAGATCGGTGTGCGCGACGTGATCTTCGGCGGCCGGGTGTCCTACACGGCCCTGGCAGTGTTGGGCATCATGGCGCTGTTGATCGGCGTCGCCGGCGGCTGGGTCGGGCGTAAGACCGCGGAGGTGGTCGAGGCCTTCACCACCTCAAAGGTGACACTGTCGACATCGGACAGCGGCGATGTGCCGGCCGGACGGTTCGCCCAGGTGGCGGCGTCGGTGGCCGATTCCGTGGTCACCATCGAGACCGAGAGCGACGAGTCGGGTTCGCAGGGCTCGGGTGTGGTGGTCGATGGCCGCGGTTATGTCGTCACCAACAACCACGTCATCTCCGAGGCCGCCGCCAGTCCGAGCAAGTTCAAGATGCGAGTGGTGTTCAACGACGGCAAGGAGGTGCCGGCCAACCTCGTGGGCCGCGACCCCAAGACCGATCTTGCCGTGCTCAAGGTGGACAACGTCGACAACCTCACCGTCGCCCGGTTCGGTGACTCCAACACTCTGCGGGTGGGCGAGGAGGTGGTGGCGGTCGGCGCCCCACTGGGTCTGCGCAGCACCGTCACGACCGGGATCATCAGCGCGCTGAACCGGCCCGTCCCACTCTCCGGCGAAGGGTCCGACACCGACACCGTTATCGACGCGGTGCAAACCGATGCCTCGATCAACCACGGCAACTCCGGTGGCCCGCTGATCAACATGAACTCTGAGGTGATCGGGATCAACACTGCAGGAAAGTCGTTGTCCGACAGTGCAAGTGGACTCGGCTTCGCGATCCCCGTCAACGAGGTCAAGCAGACCGTCGAGACCTTGATCAAGGACGGCAAGATCGCGCATCCGACCTTGGGGCTCACCGCCCGGTCGGTCAGCAACGACCTCGCCTTCGGCGCTCAGGTGGCCAATGTCAAGGCGGGCGGGCCGGCGGAGAAGGCCGGCGTCAAGGAGAACGACGTCGTGGTGAAGGTCGGGGACCGCGCGGTTGCCGATGCCGACGAGTTCGTCGTCGCGGTCCGGCAGTTGCAGATCGGCAAGGACCAGCCGATCGAGGTGATGCGCGAGGGCCGCAAGGTCACTCTGACGGTGAACCCCGCACCGGGCAACTGACGCGATGTTCGCCAACATCGGGTGGGGCGAGATGCTCCTGCTCGTCTTGATCGGCCTGGTGGTGCTCGGGCCGGAGCGGCTGCCCGGTGCCATCCGCTGGGTCTCCGGAGCGATCCGGCAGGCCCGGGACTATCTCAGCGGTGCGACCAAGGAGTTGCGGGAGGAACTGGGCCCGGAGTTCGAAGACCTGCGGCAGCCGCTGAGCGAATTGCAGAAACTGCGTGGAATGACCCCGCGGGCGGCCATCACCAAGCATCTCCTCGAGGGCGACGATTCGTTCCTGACCGGCAATTTCGACAGTCCGGCCGGCGGGCAGGAGCGCAGCAACCAGGCAATGGCGGTGAAACCGCAGAGTGCCGCGGGGCCGTCCCAGACCATCGGCGGGCCCGCGCCGTTCGACGCTGACGCCACCTGACTTTCCACTCGGCATCCTCCGATCGAGGGAGGCCGAATCATCAGCGTTCTCCGAGGAGTAGGCGATCCCGCTTCGCCGCCGACCCGGGCACTGTGGTCTTCAGACCGGGACAGTCCCGGGGAAGCAGCAGGAGGACAACCATGATGAAGCGGATCTCGATCTCGGCAGTGCTGGCCGGCGGGTTGTTGGCAGGCGTGCTCGGCGTGGCCGGCAGTGCGAACGCCGACCCTGGCGCAGACGGTCAGTACTACGGCGGCCCGGGAGTGGGCCACAGCTACGGCGCCCCGTACTACGACGGCCAGTACTACGGCGGCCAGTACTACGACGCCCAGGGGCACGGACGTCGTTACGACGCCCCTTACTACGGGACGCCGGAAGCGTTACCGCAGAACGGCACCTCAGTCACCCTTGGGCCGAACGGTATCGGGCTGAATCTGCCTGGTGGCGGGGCGATCTCCGCCGGCCCGGGCGGTCTCGGTGGGTGGGTGCCGGCCGCGTGAGCCCGCTACCGCCCGGCCGGATCCAGGCCCAGTGACATCCCGGCCAGCCCGCGCCGTCGGGAGGCCAGCTTGTCGGCGATACTGCGCAGTTCCCGGCCGGCCGCGGAGTCAGGGGCCGACAACACCAGTGGCACACCGGAATCGCCCGCCGTCACCAGGGCCGGGTCCAGCGGAACCTGGCCGAGCAGTGGTACGTCGGCTCCGACCGTCCGGGTGAGCCGTTCGGCAACCTGCAGTCCGCCACCCTCGCCGAAGATCTGCATGGTGGTGCCGTCCGGCATGAGGAGCCCGGACATGTTCTCCACCACTCCGACGAGGCGCTGGCGGGTCTGCAGGGCGATCGCACCGGCGCGCTCGGCGACCTCCGCGGCCGCACTCTGCGGGGTGGTCACCACCAGGATCTCCGCCCCTGGGAGCAGTTGAGCCACCGAGATGGCGACGTCGCCGGTGCCCGGCGGCAGGTCGAGCAGCAGCACGTCGAGGTCGCCCCAGTAGACATCGGCGAGGAACTGCTGCAGCGCGCGGTGCAGCATCGGCCCGCGCCAGACCACCGGGGTGTTGCCCTGAGTGAACTGCGCGATGGAGATGACCTTCACATCGTGTGCCACCGGCGGCAGAATCATCGAATCGACCTGGGTGGGCCGATCGGATGTGCCCATCATCCGCGGGACGGAGTGGCCGTAGATATCGGCGTCGAGCAAGCCGACCGATAGCCCGCGCGCCGCGAGAGCGGCCGCGAGATTGACTGTGACACTGGACTTTCCGACACCACCCTTGCCGGACGCCACCGCGTAGACCCGGGTCAGTGAGTCCGGTTGGGCGAACGGGATCACCGGTTCGGCGGCGTCGCCGCGCAACTGCTTGCGTAGTTCGCTGCGCTGCTCGTCGCTCATCACGTCCAGTTCGACGGTGATGGCGCCGGTTCCCGGGACGTCGGCCACGGCCGCGGTGATCCGTTCGGTGATCTCCGACTTCTTCGGACAGGCCGAGATGGTCAGGTAGACCGCGACATGGGTGGCGCCGCCGGGACCGACCTCGACGCTCTTGACCATGTTGAGTTCGGTGATCGGCCGGCGCAGTTCAGGGTCGATGACCTTGGCCAGGGCGGCACGGACGGCCGTTTCGAGTTCGGTGCTCATCGCTGCCGAGTCTAGGTCGTTCGACGACGCCGGCCTAAACCACCGCCCCGGGCCCTCCGGTGCGGGGTGGATGTCAGCTGGCGGGGCCGGGCAACGCGCCCGGCACCGGTGGGGTTCCCGGTACGGGTATCAGCGG
>JBFYOR010000278.1:0-10606 GCA_041303695.1 Mycobacterium sp.
CGGGACGTTCCAGGCCTTCGGGATGACGCTGCGGGCCTGTTCGGCCTGTCCGCTCAGCAGGTTGCGGGCACCCACCACCGCGCTGCCGGTCGAGGCCAGAACGCCCGCAGCGTCATCCCGAAGGCCTGGAACGTCCCGCCCCGCGCGGACGGTGTGTACGCCCCCGGCGGGGTCCCCGTGCGCCGGTGGGAACGCGGAACCCCCGTCGGCATCCACCTGATGGTGTTCGGCGACTCCACAGCGACCGGGTACGGCTGCCTGCAGGCCGACGAGGTCCCCGGCGCCTTGCTGGCCCGCGGGCTGGCCGAACAGTACGGCAGCCAGGTCAGGCTCTCCACGAAGGCGATCGTGGGAGCGACCTCGCGGGGTCTGGCCAGTCAGGTCGACGCGATGCTGGTCGCCGGTCCGCCGCCGGATGCCGCGGTGATCATGATCGGCGCCAACGACGTCACCGTGCTCAACGGTATCGGCCCGTCGGCCCGCCGGTTGGGTGCCGCGGTCCGCCGGTTGCGGGCCGGCGGCACCGCCGTGGTCGTCGGCACCTGCCCCGACCTCGGAGTCATCACCGCCATCCCCCAGCCGCTGCGCTGGACAGCCCGCTCGCTCGGACTCCGATTGGCCCGGGCCCAGGCCGGTGAGGTTCGTGCCGCCGGGGGCATCCCGGTACCGCTGGCCGATCTGCTGGCTCCGCACTTCGAGACCGAACCCGAGACGCTGTTCTCCGACGACCACTACCACCCGTCGGCAACCGGATACGCGCTGGCCGCCGACCAGTTACTGCTCGCGCTGCGCCACGCGCTCGACGAGGACCGGCCCGAGTTGCCTTGGGCCGCAGGCCCGGCCGGCCTGGCGACCCGGCTCGCACCGATCAGCAGATTGCTGCGCGGGCGCAGCACTGGGGTTGCGGCGAAGGCGAGACCGCCAGCCAGCTAGGTTTCTTGGTATCCGTCGAGAGCCAGGAGCCAGCCATGCCCGAAGCCGTCATCGTCTCCACCGCCCGTTCACCGATCGGTCGCGCCTTCAAGGGCTCGCTGGTGAGCATGCGCCCCGACGACCTTGCCACCCAGATGGTGCGGGCCGCCCTGGACAAGGTGCCGGCGCTGGATCCCAGCGATATCGACGACCTGATGATGGGCTGTGGTCAGCCGGCTGGCGAGTCGGGGTTCAACATCGCTCGCGTGGTTGCGGTCGAACTCGGCTATGACTTCCTGCCCGGCGTGACGGTGAACCGGTACTGCTCGTCGTCGCTGCAGACCACCCGGATGGCGTTCCACGCGATCAAGGCCGGCGAGGGGCATGCGTTCATCTCGGCCGGCGTGGAGACGGTGTCGCGGTTCGGCAGCGGCAACGCCGACTCCTGGCCGGAGACCCGCAATCCGCTGTTCAACGCCGCCCGCGAGCGCTGCGACGCGGCGGTGGCCGACGGCGCCACCAGCTGGACCGACCCGCGTGACAACGGCGAGCTGCCGGATGTCTACATCGCGATGGGCGAGACCGCCGAGAACGTCGCGCTCTACACCGGGATCAGCCGCGAGGATCAGGACCGCTGGGGTGTGCGCAGCCAGAACCGGGCCGAGGAGGCCATCAAGAGTGGGTTCTTCGCCCGCGAGATCTCCCCGGTGACCCTGCCTGACGGAACGGTCGTCAGCACCGACGACGGCCCCCGTGCCGGCACCGTCTACGAGAAGATCAGCCAGTTGAACCCGGTGTTCCGACCCAACGGCACCGTCACCGCCGGAAATGCCTGCCCGCTCAACGACGGCGCCGCCGCGCTGATCGTCATGTCCGACACCCGAGCCAAGGAACTGGGTCTGACCCCGCTGGCCCGCGTCGTCTCCACCGGGGTGTCCGGCCTGTCTCCGGAGATCATGGGCCTGGGCCCGATCGAGGCGGTCAAGAAGGCGCTGGCGAACGCCGGGATGTCGATCTCCGATATCGACCTGTTCGAGATCAACGAGGCCTTCGCCGTCCAGGTCCTTGGCTCGGCCCGCGCGCTGGGCATCGACGAGGACAAGCTCAACGTCTCCGGCGGGGCGATCGCACTGGGCCACCCGTTCGGCATGACCGGTGCGCGAATCACCGCCACCCTGCTGAACAACCTGTCCACCCACGACAAGACCTTCGGCATAGAAACCATGTGCGTCGGCGGCGGGCAGGGTATGGCGATGGTGGTGGAACGCCTCAGCTGAGGCTCTGCGTCGAGAGTGCGCCGAGATCGCGAGTTTGGCCGATTTCGCGATCTCAGCGCACTTTCGACGCGTTGTGCCATGCCCGGCGCACCCTGGCGAGGATCTCGTGCGGCGGAGTGCCAGCGGCTACCAGGATGACGGTCCAGCCCAGGTCGGCCAGTTCCTCAAGACGAGTGATGTCTCGTGCGAATTGGGCTCGGTCGGTGCGGTGGTGGTCACCGTCGTACTCGACTGCGATCTTGAGGTATTCCCAGCCCATGTCGAGGTAGTACTTCGGCCTGCCATTGACCACCACGGGTATCTGGGTCTGCGGCCTCGGAAGGCCCGCCCCAATGACCAGCAGTCGCAACCACGTCTCCCGCGGCGATTGGGCGCCTGCGTCGTGCAGTGCGAGGGCTTCACGCAGCCGGCAGAGTCCGCGGGTCCCCGGGTGGGCCTCGATGAGCTCATTGACTGCCGGGGCGGTGAAACCGACGACGTTGCCCAACGCGTCGAGCCGAGCGACCGCCTCACCGAGGCGCCCCCGGCGGCCGATGTCGAACGCTGTGCGTGGCACGGAGGTCACCGGCAGGCTGGCCCACAGCCCCCGCTCGTCACCGGCAAGGTGATCCTTGGAGACGCGGATCCCTGGCGGCGGTCGACCGTTGGACCAGTTGAGTTCGATCGGCAGCGCGTCGTCAACCCACTTCGCGCCGTACAGACGCGCTGCCGTCAGCCCCGACAGCACGCCACCGCGCCGGGACCACAGCCAGGCACCCTCGGCCCGCTGACGGAAGCCCGGCGTCTCGGTGCGGGGAAGGTACACGCCGGGGTAAAGCGGGCGAAACCGCGAGCGAAGCTCATGTTTGCGCACTGAACCCTCGTTGAGTGCCTCAGCACCGATGAAAGGGGCGACCACAGCGACAGCGTCGCGAACAACGAGCCGCCGAGAGTGCGCCGAGATCGCGATCTGTGGACAAAACGCGATCTGTGCGCACTTTCGACGCCAACGACAAAGGCCCCGCCGAAGCGGGGCCTTTCTCGTGCGAGCGCCTAGTCGTTCTGGAAGTAGCTGAGCAGCCGCAGGATCTCCAGGTACAGCCACACCAGCGTGACCGTGAGTCCGAGGGCGATGCCCCAGGCGGCCTTCTCCGGCGCGCCGGCCCGGATCATCTGGTCGGCCGAATCGAAGTCCAGCAGGAAGCTGAAGGCCGCGATGGCGATGCAGACCAGCGAGAAGATGATCGCCAGCGACCCGCCGGAACGCAGGCCCATGCCGTCGCCGCCGCCGACCCCGAACATTGCCAACACGAAGTTGCCGAGCATCAGGACCAGGACGCCGACCATGCTGGCGACCAGGAAGCGGGTGAACTTAGGCGTGACCCGGATGGCCCCGGTCTTGTAGACCACCAGCATTCCGAAGAACACGCCGAGGGTGCCGAGCACCGCCTGGGTGATCAACGCACCGGCATTACCGCCGGCGACCACGACATTGCCGAAAACCCAGGAGATAGCTCCGAGGAACAGGCCCTCCAGGGCGGCGTAGCTGAGCACGATCGCCGGGTTGTCCTGCTTGCGGCCGAAGGTCGCGATCAGGACCAGAGCCAAACCGCCGAGCGACCCGACCAGGGTGAACGGCATCGCCAGTCCGGGGTTGCCGCCGACGATGAAGTAGGAGATCGCCGCCACCACCGAGAGCACCCCGAGGGTGATACCGGTCTTGGTGACGACGTCATCGATCGTCAGCGGCCGCGAGACACCGGTCTGCGGAGCCGTGGTGTACGGCTCGGCCTGGTAACCCACCTGTTGGGTGGCACCGGCGATACCGGTGCCGAACTGCGCATAACCGCCCTGCTGCTTGGGCAGCGAGCGAAAGACCGGGTTGCTGGATTCCCGCACCGTCGGATCCTTTCGAGTAAGTCCGATGAACACTTCGTCAACGAACGGCAATTCCCGATCAGTTCCCAAAGGACGTCACGAACTTCACCGTTCGAGACCACGGTACCTGGCATCCCGGTGACAGTCAGCGTCATTAGCCCTGGTAAAACTAGGACGTCCAACCTTTCAGAGACGGAGATGCACCGGTGAGCGCTGACACCGATGAGGTCTTGGCCCGTGTCCAGGGCGGGGTCGGGTTCCTGACACTGAACCGACCGAAGGCACTGAACTCCCTGACCCACACCATGGTGACCGCCATGGACGCCGCTCTGGCGGCATGGGCGGAGGACGACACCGTCGGCGCCGTCATCGTCAACGGGGCCGGGGAGCGCGGCCTGTGCGCCGGCGGCGACGTGGTGGCGATTTACCACAGCGCCAAGGCCGGCGGCGACGACGCTCGGCAGTTCTGGTTCGACGAGTACCGGCTCAACGCCCGCATCGGCGGCTACCCCAAGCCCTATGTCGCGTGCATGGACGGCATCGTGATGGGCGGCGGCGTCGGCGTCAGTGCGCACGGCAATGTCCGGGTGGTGACCGACCGATCCAAGATCGCGATGCCCGAGGTCGGCATCGGCTTCATCCCCGACGTCGGCGGCACCTTCCTGCTGTCCCGGGCGCCGGGAAATCTCGGCCTGCACGCCGCGCTCACCGGCGCACCCTTCTCCGGGGCGGACGCCATCGCACTGGGTTTCGCCGACCATTACGTTCCCGGCGCCGACCTTGAGGCTTTCGCCTCGACGATCGTCACCGACGGCGTCGACGCGGCCCTGCGCGCCCATGCCCAGGAGCCGCCACCCAGCCGGCTTGCCGCACAACGGGATTGGATCGACCACTGCTACGCCGGCGACACCGTCACCGCGATCGTCGCCGCCCTGCGCAGCCAGGGCGAGGGGCCGGCCACCGAGGCGGCCGACCTCATTGCCACCCGCTCCCCCATCGCGCTGGCCGTCACACTGGCAGCCGTCCGTCGGGCCGCCGCGCTGGACACCCTCGAAGATGTTCTGGTGCAGGAATACCGGGTGTCATGCGCCTCGCTGCGGTCACACGACCTGGTCGAGGGCATCCGCGCCCAACTGGTGGACAAGGATCGCAACCCGACGTGGTCACCGGAGTCGCTGGCCGCGGTGACCGACGACGATGTCAACGCATACTTCGCCCCGGCCGACCCGGACCTGACCTTCTGAATGGAGTGCAAATGAGTTACGAGACCATCCTGGTGGCCCGCTCCGAGCGGGTCGGCACCATCACGCTGAACCGGCCCACCGCGCTCAACGCCCTCAACAGCCAGGTCATGCGCGAGGTCACCGATGCTGCCGCCGAACTCGACGCCGACCCGGGTATCGGCGCGATCATCATCACCGGTGCCGGCGAGAAGGCGTTCGCCGCAGGCGCGGACATCAAGGAAATGGCCTCGCTGTCGTTCTCCGAGGTCTTCGAAGCGGACTTCTTCGCGGCCTGGGGAAAGCTCGCCGCCGTCCGCACGCCGCTGATCGCCGCGGTCGCCGGCTACGCGCTGGGCGGGGGCTGCGAACTGGCGATGATGTGCGATGTGCTGATCGCCGCCGACAACGCCAAGTTCGGCCAGCCGGAGATCAAGCTCGGCGTGCTTCCGGGCATGGGCGGTTCACAACGGCTCACCCGCGCGATCGGCAAGGCCAAGGCCATGGACCTGATCCTGACCGGCCGCACCATCGACGCCGCCGAAGCCGAACGCAGCGGCCTGGTGTCGCGGGTGGTTCCGGCCGACCAACTGCTCGATGAGGCCAACGCGGTTGCCACCACCATCTCGCAGATGTCGCGATCGGCCGCCCGGATGGCCAAGGAGGCGGTCAACCGCGCCTTCGAGTCCACCCTCACCGAGGGCCTGCTCTACGAGCGCCGGCTGTTCCACTCGGCGTTCGCCACCGATGACCAGACCGAGGGCATGGCGGCCTTCACCGAGAAACGGGCTCCGAACTTCACCCACCGCTAAGGTTCTGTCCCGTGACAGTCGCCGAAGCCGAACCCGTCGCCGCAACCACCGCGGAACCCAAGCGGGACTGGTGGCAACGCCGGTATACCTTCACCGGAACCGCGCTCGGCATGCTTTTTCTGTGGCTGTCGATGACACCGTCGCTGCTACCGCGCGGACCGCTGTTCCAGGGCATCGTCAGCGGCGCAGCCGGGGCGATCGGCTACGGACTCGGCGTGTTCGGGGTGTGGCTGGTCCGGTTCATGCAGTCCCGCCCGAGCAGCCCGCGGGCGCCCCGCTGGGCCTGGCTTGTCCTGGTTGCCCTCGGAGTGCTGGGGCTGGTGATCGGGGTCTTCTACTTCAGCTACTGGCAGGACCACGTCCGCGACCTGATGGGAGTGCCAGGGCTGCGGTGGTACAACTACCTTCAAGCCGGGGTGCTGTCGATCATCCTGCTGTTCGTGTTCGTCGAGATCGGCCAGCTGATCGGCAGACTGGTGCGGTTCCTGGCCCATCAGCTCAATCGCATTGCGCCGCCGCGTGTCTCATTCGTCGTCACGATCATCGCAGTGCTGTCGGTGGGCATCGCCATCCTCAACGGTGTAGTGGTTCGCGGAACCATGAGCCTGTTGAACAAGACTTTCTCGGCGGTCAATGACGAGATGGACCCGAATCAACCCGCTCCCACCACCGCACTGCGTGCCGGAGGTCCCGGTTCGCTGGTGTCCTGGGAGTCACTGGGTCACCAGGGCCGGCTCTTCGTCGGCAACGGTCCGACCGTCGCCCAGCTCACCGAGTTCAACGGCACCCCGGCCACCGAACCGATCCGCGCCTACGCCGGCCTGAAATCCGCCGACGGAATCCGCGCGACCGCCGAACTGGCCGCCCAGGATCTCGAGCGCGCGGGCGGACTGAAGCGCAAGGTCATCGCGGTGGCCACCACGACCGGCACCGGCTGGATCAACGCCGCCGAGGCCGACTCGCTGGAATACATGTACAACGGCGACACGGCCATCGTCAGCATGCAGTACTCGTTCCTGCCCAGCTGGTTGTCATTCCTGGTTGACAAGGAGAACGCCCGCCAGGCCGGGCAGGCACTGTTCGAGGCGGTCGACGAGAAGGTGCGCGCCCTACCGGAAGCGCAGCGGCCCAAGATCGTGGTGTTCGGCGAGAGCCTGGGTTCCTTCGGCGGGGAGGCACCGTTCCTGAGCCCCAACAACATCATCGCCCGCACCGACGGCGCGCTGTTCTCCGGCCCGACGTTCCAGAACACCATGCGCGACGACATCACCGACAACCGCGACCCGGGCTCACCGGAGTGGCTGCCGATCTTCGATGACGGCGCCAACGTCCGGTTCGCCGCCCGGGCGGAGAACCTCGGGCGCCCGGACAAGCCGTGGGGCCAACCGCGGATCGCCTACCTGCAGCACGCATCCGACCCGATCGCCTGGTTCAACCCGGATCTGCTGTTCACCGAACCCGATTGGCTCCGCGAACCGCGCGGCTATGACGTCTCCGGCGATATGAACTGGATTCCGGTGGTGACCTTCCTGCAGGTGGCGGCCGATATGGCGGTGGCCGTGGACGTGCCCGACGGGCATGGCCACCGCTACGTCAAGGACGTGGTCAACGCCTGGGCGGCGGTGATGCAGCCGCCGGGCTGGACACCGGAGAAGACCGAGCGATTGCGCGGTCGGGTCACGCAGGACTACGCGCAGTAACCGGGCTGGTGAATCCGGTGCCGACCGGCGAGCGGCGCATCGAGTTGGGACTACGCCCCAACGCCGCCCAGTTCACCCTCCTGGTTGTGATCAACGCCCTGGTCGGCGGCATGCTCGGCCAGGAACGGACGGTGCTGCCGCTGCTGGGCGAGCAGGTCTTCGGCATTCGTGCCTACACCGCCGGGCTGTCGTTCATCCTGGTGTTCGGCGTGGCCAAGGCCGCCACCAACTATTTCGCCGGAACCTGGTCCGACCGGTTCGGTCGCAAACCGGTCCTGATAGCCGGCTGGATGATCGCGATTCCGGTGCCGCTGCTGCTGATCTGGGCACCGTCATGGGCGTGGGTGATCGTCGCCAACGTGCTGCTCGGCATCAGCCAGGGCCTGACCTGGTCCACCACCGTGGTGATGAAGATCGATCTGGTCGGGCCCTCCCGTCGCGGTCTGGCGATGGGGCTGAACGAGGCCGCCGGCTACGGCGCAGTCGCGGTGACCGCACTGGCCACCGGCTACCTGGCGCAGGCCTACGGTCTGCGGCCGACGCCGTTCCTGCTCGGCATCGCATTTGCCGCACTCGGCCTTGGCCTGTCCACCGTTGCCGTCAAGGAGACCCGCGACCACGCCCGACTCGAGGCTGCCACCCATCAGGCCCGCGCCGACGGCCGGCACGATCACTTACACAGCACACTGTCCAACCGGCAAGTGTTCGTGCAGACCAGTTTTCGGGAACCAGCGCTGTCCTCGGCCAGTCAGGCCGGTCTGGTCAACAATCTGAACGACGGCCTCGCCTGGGGTCTTTTTCCGATCCTGTTCGCCGCCGCCGGGCTGTCGATAGGACGGATCGGCGTGCTGGCCGCGCTGTACCCCGCGGTGTGGGGGATCGGGCAGCTGATCACCGGCGCGCTCTCGGACCGGTGGGGCCGCAAGTGGATGATCGCCGCCGGAATGTGGCTGCAGGCAATCGCTTTGGCGATGATCGCCGTCGGCGACGGTTTCGCCTTGTGGGCCCTGGCCGCGGCGTTGCTCGGCGCCGGCACCGCCATGGTCTATCCCACCCTCCTGGCGGCCATCGGGGATGTCGCCCACCCGGCTTGGCGGGCGCGGGCGGTCGGGACCTACCGGCTGTGGCGCGACGGCGGCTTCGCGGTCGGGGCACTGCTGGCCGGTGTCGTCGCCGACGCCCTCGGTATCCGGGCGGCCATCTGGACCGTCGCGGCCCTGACCGCGGTATCGGGTCTGATCGTCGCCACCCGGATGTACGAGACCCTCCAGAGGCCGCCGGCTGACACACCGACGGGCACCGCAGCGGGTGATCGGCGGTCATGATCTCGAAGGTCGCTTAGATTGACCACCATGCTCAGCACGCGACATCTCGCCGGATACGCCACCGCCACGCTCGCCGCCGCCTTCCTGGCGGGTTGCGGGTCGGGGGGCGGCGGTAAGGCCACGTCGGTGGCACCGGTCCCGCCCGCCGAGCAATCCGCCGCCCAGTCCGGCAGCCCGGCCATCGGGATCTCACCAGGCGGGGTCACCACCCGGGTCGATGAGCCGGCCCAGTCCACCGAAGAGCAATACGCGCAGGCCTGCATGACCGCGAAGGACTGGATGGACGCCCAGGGTGGCGACCCGGACACGCTGGTCGAGCCCTACCTCAAGGTGGTGCAGGCCTCCACCGAGGCCGGGCGGGCGACCTTCCAACGGACCTGGCCCGAGTTGTCCGGCGCCGAGCAGGCCGCGGTCATCATCGCGGTTCGGGCCGCCGCCGACGGCGGCTGTTAGCTCCCGAACCGGGCCGACCGAACGTTCCCCGACCCCCCCGACCAGAATGGAGCCATGGCCAAACGTGTGGCGCTCGCGCTCGGCAGCGGCGGCGCTCGAGGCTATGCCCATATCGGTGTTCTCAACGAACTGCGCGATCGCGGCTATGAGGTGGTCGGGATCGCCGGCTCATCGATGGGAGCGTTGGTAGGCGGGCTGTATGCCGCGGGCTCGCTGGACGAGTTCACCCAGTGGGCCACCACGCTGACCGGTCCGGCCATGCTGCGACTACTGGACCCGTCGATCTCGGCGGCCGGAGTTTTCCGGGCGGGAAAGATCCTCGACGCGGTGCGCGACATCCTCGGAGAGGTGACCATCGAAGAACTGCCCATCTCCTACACCGCGGTCACGACGGACCTCATCGCCGGCAAGTCGGTGTGGTTGCAGCGCGGCCCGCTCGATGAGGCCATCAGGGCATCCATCGCCATCCCGGGCGTCATTGCGCCCCATCTCCTCGACGGGCGGATCCTCGCCGACGGCGGCATCCTCGATCCGTTGCCCATCGCCCCGATTGCCGCGGCCAACGCCGATCTCACCATCGCGGTGAGTGTCTCCGGGATGGAAGCCGACGTCTCCGATGAGGTCGGTATGGAGATCAGGCCGACCCGTGAGAGGCTGAACCGGTTGTGGCGCAGCACCTCTGCCCTTCTCGACCGATGGGGCACCGGGGCGGCGCCGTTCGACATCGCCGACATCGCGGCCGAGGAAACCGACGAGGAGTTCGGTGACTCCGAGCGCGGCGCCCCGATTCCCAAGCTGCGCAGCTTCGCGGTGATGATGCGCAGCATCGACATCGCCCAGGCCGCCCTGGCGCGCCACCAGATGGCGGCCTACCCCCCGGACATCCTCATCGAGGTGCCCCGAACCGCCTGTCGCAGCCTGGATTTCCACCGCGCCGCCGAACTGATCAACCTCGGCCACGAGTTGGCCGCCAGGGCCTTGGACCGTCTTTCCGCGGATCACGACACGGCCTGAGTGCCACGGAGGTGCCTAGCGCAGCAGGTACTAGAC
>JBFYOR010000279.1:0-9752 GCA_041303695.1 Mycobacterium sp.
ATCCGCCCTCGACCGCGCAGCCGGCCGCCACCTCCGCGCGCAGAACCGACTGCCACTGCGCGCCCGGCCGGATCCGCCCGCCGATGTGGTCGCCTCGCCGCCGCACCGCCGCCTGGCGCGGGAAGCAGCCCGCCGCGGCGCGGTCCTGGTTCGCAACCAGTGCGGTGATGGAACACCCTTGCTGCCGTTGGAGCAGGCGTCGCTGTCGCGGGTCGCGCTGCTCGGCCGGCTGGCCGACCAGCCCAACCAGGGTGATGTCGGCTCGTCGCTGGTGAGTCCGCCGTCCTCGGTCAGCATCCTCGAGGGACTGCGGGAACGGTTGGGCGCGAAGCTGATTCATGTCGGCGGATCAGACCCGGCAGCGGCGATGGCGGCGGCCCGCGGCGCTGACGCCGCAGTGGTCGTGGTCGGGTTGTCCTCGGTGGACGAGGGGGAGTCGCTGATCGGCGTGGACACCGCGTCGACGCAGTTGCTCGGCGGTATCGCCCGGTTCCGGCCGTTTGCCGCGGCCCTGGTCAAGGTGGCGGCCCGGGTGGCCAAACTCAAGAACTTCGGCGGAGACCGCCGCGATCTTCGGTTGCGCACCGAGGACGTCGCGCTCATCGAGGCGGTGGCCGGAGTCAATTCCCGCACGGTGGTGGTGGTGATCGGCGGCGGGACGATCGTGCTCGACCCGTGGGACCACCATGTCGCAGCGGTGTTGCTGGCTTGGTACCCGGGCATGGAGGGCGGTCATGCCGTTGCCGATGTCCTGCTCGGCGACGGCGAGCCTGCCGGCCGGCTTCCGATGGCGATCCCGCATCGGCAAACCGATCTGCCACACGTGGATTGGGATGCCGACACCGTCACCTACGGCCGGTGGTGGGGCCAGCGCAAGCTCGACCGAGACGGCATCCCGGCCGCCTATCCACTCGGATTCGGTTTGGGCTACAGCACATTCAGGATTGCGGACCTTGACCTCAGCCCGCTCGACGGTGAACGCTTCACCGCCTCAGTCACGCTCAGCAACACCGGAGTGCGCCCCGGCCGGCACGTCGTGCAGATCTACGCCATGCAACCCGCCGACACCGGCCGGCCCGTCCACTATCTTGTCGGCTTCCGGTCGGTGCACCTGCAGGCAGGGACGGACGACCGTGTTGTCGTCGACTGTTCTATCCGACCCATCCAGCGCTGGACCGGTCACGGTTTCACGCTTGCGGCCGCGGACACCACCATTCGCGCCGGCTCCTACGCCGGCGACCCGGCAGCGGTCGAAGCGACACTCCCCCTGCCGACGTAGATCAGGTCGCTCAGTTGACCGTGACGTGGATGTGGTCGAAGTGGGCCGGCACCCGCCACATCGTGTACGAAACACCGAAGCGTCCCGCCTGGCGTTGGATGTCGGCGTTGATGACATCCCCCAACCCCATGTCGGTGAGCATGATGTCGATCGCCCGTCCGCTCGGGTGATCCGGAAGCGGATCCGCCCGCACCCCGCCGATGGACCGCACGCCGGGATAGGTGGCCATAACGTATGCCGCCAGTCCGCGTGCATTGGGCACCAGACCGACCATCCCGACCGTGGGGATGGGCCGGATCGGGCCCAGTGCGGCCACGACCGAGGCCGGCATGGCGGTCAGCACGGACTGCTGAGCGGAGGCAAGCAGGGCGAACTCCGCCTTGGCCGCGGTGACCTGCGTCTGCAGTTCGGCCTGCTGGTTCTGCAGGTCCGATCGCACGGTGGCGGCGGCGGCCAGGGCCGCCTTGGCATCGGCGGCGGACTTGGCCGAGGCGGCCGCCAGGGTCTGCGCCTCCTGGTCTGCCCGGCGGAAGCTCTGCATCTGCCCGGTCATCTGGATCCCCATGGCCCGATGAACCGACAGATCGTCGATCAGGCTCGTCGGCGACGCGGCGGTCAAGATCGCATTGATCTCGTCGGCCCGCCCGCCCATATAGGCGGCGGCGGCAATTTTATCGGCGGTCCCCTGGTATCCGGCCAGCTGCGCCCTGGCGGCGTCGAGACGGGCCAGAGCGTCGGTCTGCCGTTGGTCCGCCTCGCTCAGCAGTTGCAGCTTGCCGTCCAGATCCTTCTGTGCCGCGTTCATCTTTGCGGCCAGATCTTCCGACTGCCTGGACAACTCCTTGAACTTCGCCAGCGTGTCCTGGGCCGAATCGGCGCTCGCGACACCACCCCACACCAGGGCGGTGAGTGCGACGATGGCGCCGAGCGCCTGCTTGTAGACAACAGATTTAGCGGCTAATGGTTTACGGAACTTCAAGACTGTGCATCCTTTGACTGCCGTCGACGGCTTCTTCGTCGAACTGCCGGTCCACTGTGCGTTAGGTCTCGATAAGGTTACGAAAGGGCATGGGCATTGTCCAATTGCCGGGATAAGAATTAGCTGGGAACTGGTGTCACAGCAGTCACACCAGCATCACAGCTGAAACCGGGCGTTGCTGGTGAGTTCGGGCGAATAGCGGCTGCTAGCAGCGTCCCTGCCCGGACCCCGGCCCAGCGGGGTCTAATGGGGCGACGATTCGGACTTGCAGGAGGGTGGCCGTCGATGATTCGGGCTGTGTGGAACGGTGCGGTGATCGCCGAGGCGGCCGAGACCGTCCAACTTGAGGGCAATGACTATTTTCCGCTGGAGACCGTCCGCAGGGAGTTGCTCAGCGACAGCGCGACCACGACGGTGTGTCCGTGGAAGGGGACCGCGCACTACTACACGGTGACCGTGGACGGTCAGGCCAACCCGGACGCCGCCTGGTACTACCCGGATCCGAGTGCCCGCGCTCAGCAGATCGGCAACCACGTCGCGTTCTGGAAGGGCGTGCGCATCGAGCGGGACGGTTAGTTACAGCCGTTTGATGCGGTCGCGGTACTGGACGATGTGTGCCGCGTTGCTGTCCTCGCCTGCCTCGCCGTTGGCACTGTGCCAGACCGGCGCGGGGTGGCCCCGGCGCTGCAACTCCGCAACCGTGGCGGCTGACAGCGCCTGCAGGAGTGCGCTGCCCACCACCGTGGAGGTCGCCGACACCGCGCTGGGGCAGCCGGGAATGCGCACCGCGGCGTCGCCGTCGGCCCCGTAGTTGTCGAAGACCAGATCAGCGCAGTCGAGGAGCTTCTTGCCGCTGGGGTGACGTGAGCTGACGCGACCGGAGAACTCCACCGAGGTCAGCGCCAGCACAGTGGCGCCGCGCGCTTTGGCCGCCAGCGCGACCTCGATCGGGACGGCATTGCGGCCGGAATTGGAGATCACCAGCACCACATCGCCGGCCTGCAACGGTTCATCCTGCAGCAGTTGCTCGGCGTAGCCGGGTATCCGTTCCAGCCAGGTGGAGCGGCGCGCATTGACCATCACCGACAGCGGCACGTCCAGAATCGCGTTCACCGGCACCAGTCCGCCGGCTCGGTAGAACAGCTCCGCGGCCAGCAGCTGGGAATGCCCACTGCCGAACACATGCCAGAGCCCGCCGCCGATGATGCAGTCGGCAATCCGGGTGGCGGCAGCGTCCACCGTGGGCAGCTGCTCGTCATGGACGCGTTGTATCAGTGCGCTGACGATGTCGAGGTACTCGGCGGCGTAGTCGCTCATTTACGTCAGGTCGGCGACCCGGGCGGCGAGATCCGACTCCGGAAGCGGACCACGCACCACCTCAACCGATCCGTCGCGGGCGACGAACGCGAAAGCCGGCTGGGCGGTAACACCGAACCGCTGCCATACCGTGCCGTCGACGTCGGCGATATTGGTGAAGGAGCCGGTGTCGTACTTGTCGATGAACTCCTGCATCGTCGGCACCTGATCTTTCGCGGACACCCCGACGAACGTGACGTCCGGATTGGACCTCGCCAGCTTGGCGACCACAGGGGCCTCGCCCTGACAGGCCGGGCACCACGGCGTCCAGAACCAGAACACCGCAGGCTTACCGGCCAGTTGTGCGCCGGAAAACTCCTGACCACCGACGGTCTTGGCGACGAAGTCCAGTTGGGTCGGGGCCGCGACCGCACTCGAGGTCACCGAGGCCGTTGCGGGTGCCGGGGCCGGGCTTGCCGTACCTGCGTCACCGCCACCTCCGGCGCAACCAGCCGTCAGACCGATCGCCGTACCCAGCAGTGCCAGAACATAGCCAAGGCGCACAATCAAACCCTTCGTTGTCGTTCGGATAGCGGGAGCGGCTCGCTGCTACACCGGCATGCGGCGGACCAGGCCGTCGTCGATCATCTGCTGAAAATGCTCGGTGATGGTCTGCTCGGGTGGCCGGTAGGTCAGTCCCAACTCATCTCGGCTGCGGCTGTTGTCGAATGCCAGCGGATAACCCACATTGAGATCAACGAACTTTCGCGTCAGCCCGACAACGGGCGCGACGGCCTTGATGATCACCTTGGGTGCCGTCATACGCGGGAACGGGTAGAGCTGGCCGTACCGCTTACGCAGGATCTTGCCGATCTGAAGCAGTGTCAGCGAATCGGCGTTGGTGATGTAGCGGCCGTGGGCCTCAGGGGTGAACCCCGCGCGCAGATGGGCCTCGGCGACGTCGCGGACGTCCACCACTCCCATGGTCAGATCAGGAGCGCCGGCCAGCAGGGTGCCGTCGGTGAACTGCTTCATCGTGCTGAGGCTGGCCGAGTCGCTGGCACTGGTCAGCGACGGTCCGAGCACCAGGCCGGGGTGAATGGTGACCATGTCCCAGCGGTCCTGAGCCTTCTGGTAACGCCAAGCCTCCTGCTCAGCCACCGTCTTGGAGTACGGATACGGTTGGTGCTCAACGCTGCTGGTGGTGTTCCAGTGTTCGCCGGTGAAGACGCCGCCGGGGACATTGCGCGACTCGCAGTTGTCGCCGTAGATCGCGACCACACTGCTGGTCAGCACCACCCGCTTGACCGACGGCGTGCGGTTGACCGAGTCCAACACGTTGCGAGTGCCCTCCAGCGCGGGACGGACCAACGCTTCCTGCGCGTCCTTGAAGCCGGTGAGCAGGAAGGGCGACGCCGTGTGCATGACGAGTTCGCATCCGGACATCGCCTCGTCGAAGCTGCCGGGGTCCAGCAGGTCGGCCTTGAACAGGGTGAGCTTTCCGGGGTGATCGTCGGCCAGCTTGTGCAGATGCTCCAACCCGGACGTCTTCTGCGGGTTGCGCACCGTTCCGTGCACGGTGTGTCCCGCCTCCAGAAGGGACCGGACGATCCAGCTGCCGATGTAGCCGCTGGCACCCGTCACGAGCACCGGCGCCTTCGGGTTGATCACCGTCGATCTGGCCATTGTGAGTCTTCCTCTCTCGGGGACATGCCAGCCGTCGCAGACACGCCCAGCTTTCCGAGACTAAGGCCTGAGGTCGCGCCGTCCTAAGCGTCGCTATCCGCTCGATACCGTCAGTCGCAGTTCCAGCGGCAGCAACGACATCGAAATGAGACTCTGGCCGCAGCGCGGGCTACAGCGTTCACACCAGCCCCATTGTTAACATCGCGCCGTGCAGGACTTGCCTATAACGACCGGGTCGCGGCCATCACGCGCGGTCTCCCGGCGTGACGCGCTCCGCTACGGCACCGCCGCATCCGCGCTGGCCGGACTTGGCCTGGCATCGGCAAGTGCCGGCGCGCCCGAGGCGGCCGCCGCCGCACCAATGCTGATCGACTACGCCATGCGTCAGATTCCGGCCGCAGACATCCGGGCTGCCGGCTACGCCGGGGTGATCAACTACGTCTCGATGTCGCGCCCCGGCTCCAACTTCGGCGCCAAGCCGATCACCCGCCCCTACGCCGAGTCGCTGAACGCCGCAGGGCTGGTCATCGTGAGCAACTACCAGTACGGCAAGCCCGGCGGGACAGCGCCGTCGGACTTCACCCGCGGGTTCGCCGGCGGCGTCGCCGACGCGAAGACCGCCTGGCAGATACATACCGCGGCAGGCGGCGGCCAGAGCGCGCCGATCTTCTTCAGCGTCGACGACGACATCAGCCGCGACACCTGGAACACCCTCGCGCTGCCGTGGTTTCGGGGTATCAACTCGGTACTCGGAGTGCAGCGAACCGGTGTCTACGGCGGTATCGACGTCTGCCAGTGGGCCGGCGCCGATGGCGTGATCGGCAGTTCGCGCACGCCCGGCCGCCGGTGGTCCTGGCAGACCCGGGCCTGGTCCGGTAAACGCGTCGACCCCGCGGCGGTTCTGTATCAACGGATCGTCAGCACCGCGTCGAATCCGGGCCCACTGGTCGGCGGAATCGAAGTCGACGTCAACGATGTCCTGGCCGGGGACTGCGGCCAATGGAACCTGCATCCCTGAGATCGACTTCATGGAACTGGAAGTCATCGCATTCGATCTGGCGTCATGCCGGATAGCAGAGGAACACGGCGCCAACAGAATTGAACTGTGTGCCAATCCCCACGAGGGCGGCACCACCCCGTCCTACGGGATGATCGCCACCGCGCGGGAGTGCACCAGCATTCAGCTGTTCCCGATCATTCGGCCACGGGGAGGGGACTTCCTCTACACCAGGGGAGAGTTCGACTCGATGGTCACCGACATCAGGCAGTGTGAACAACTGGGATGCGACGGCGTCGTTATCGGGATACTCCGCAGGGACGGCTGCGTCGATGTCGATCGGTGCGCGGAGTTGGTCGCACATGCCGGCGATATGCAGGTGACGTTTCACCGGGCGTTCGACCGGGTGAAGGATCCGATCACCGCACTCGAGGAGATCATCGATCTCGGCTGCTCGAGAATTCTGACCAGCGGCCTGCGCCCCAACGTCGACCTGGGCAAGACCATGGTGCGGACGCTCGTGCACGCAGCCACCGGCCGAATCACGATCATGCCGGGATCCGGAGTCCGGGCGGACAATATCGGCGAGTTGGCGAGGTTCACCGGAGCCCGGGCGTTTCACAGTTCAGCCCGGACCCTGCAGGCCTCGTCGATGGAGTACACCAATCCCGCGATGGATGAGGACCTACAGTCGGTCAGCATCGATCCCGCGGAGGTTTCCGAGCTCAGACGGATCCTCGATGCGTATGCCGGCGGGGCGTCTCGCTAAGCCCGTAGCTCCTTGGCCAGTTCGCCGAAGGCGTCCACCCATTTGCTCATATCGGCGTCAGTGTGTGCCAGCGACACCAGCCACTGATCGTCCATGCCGGGGGGCGTCAGGATGCCGCGGTTGATGCCCCACAGCCACCCCAACTCGGCAGCCTCGAAGTCGGTGCTCAGCTTGTAGTCGCGGTAGTTGCGGATCGGCGTGGGTGACCAGGTCACCGCACCCTTGACGCCGAATCCGACAGTGTGGGCCGGCAATTCATATTCCCGGATGATGGTGTCCATGGCTTCCATGGCGTTGTCGTTGACCTGTTCGGCCGCGGCCAATGCCTGCGGGGTGGCGACCTCGTTGACGGCCAGGGCGGCAGCCATGCACAGCGGGTTGCCGTTGTAGGTGCCGAAGTGTGCCATCCGGTTGTCGACGACGACCTGCATGACTTCCGCGGTGCCACCGAAGGCAGCCAGCGGCAGGCCGCCGCCGATGGACTTGGCCAACGTGATGAGGTCGGGCTTGACGCCCAGACGTGCGGCCGCGCCATGGGCGCCGGCGGTCAGTCCGGTCTTGACCTCGTCGAAGATCAGCAACACGTTGTGCGCGTCGCACAGGGCGCGAACGGCGGCGAGGTAGCCGGCATCGGGCAGAACGATGCCGAGGTTTTCGATGACCGGTTCCATGACCACGCAGGCGACGCGATCCCCGTAGGCGGCCAGCACGCGTTCCATCTGGCCGATGTCGTTGTAGGCCACGCAGTGAACTTCGCCGGGCTCGACATCGAAGGGCACCTGCGGGATCGGATTGTCCGCGGGACCGATCTCGTCGATGCCCGGCTTGACCGACACCGACAGGCCGTCGTAGCCGCCGTGGTAGCCGCCTTCGATCTTCACGATGGCCTTCTTGCCGGTGTAGGCCCGTGCGGTGCGCACCGCGTAGCCCGTCGACTCGGTGCCGGAGTTGGTGAACCGCAACATGTCCAGGCCGAAGCGTTCCTTGAATTGCTCGGCGACCTCGGTCGAGATCGGCGACGGGGTCACGAACAGCGTGCCGATATCGTCGAGGAACTCTTTGACCTTGGCCACCACGACGGGGTTGAGGTGGCCGACCAGCATCGCGCCGAAGCCCATCGACAGGTCCAGGACCTGGCGGTCGTCACAGTCGGTGACGTACGCCCCGCGTGCGGATTTCACGCCCATCGGGTACGGATCCCAGTACTGGAAGCTGCTGGTCACACCGAGCGGCAAGGTCTTCGATGACCGTGCCGCATGGTCGGCGGAGCCGGGCGTGGTCTTGGCGTACCGTTCCCACTCCTTCTCCATGAGCGCTGCGACCCGGCGGGGATCCAACGGTGTGAAGGACACCGGTACCTGTCGCCAGCCAGCGGGGTCATGGGCAGGAAACGCGGTCGGCAGGTCTGTCGTTACGCTCATCGAAATCGCCTTTAACCAGTCGGAATGTCTTTTGGCAGCCTAACCCGACCACCGGTCTTAGGCACCCGGAAGGTGCACCCTCCCACTGTGCCCAGGCAGATGCGGCGATTACGGGTTCGATGCCGGCCGGGCCGGCCGGCGCCGCGGAATGCGGTCTGTGATGACACTCAGCGACGAAACCAGCCTGTTGAGCGTGTCGACGGCGGACTCGAGGGTGTCGGCGGTGGGCGTCAACGCCTCCACGGCGGGCTGCAGCCGGCTCAGGATTTCAGCGGTTTCGGTGAGTTGTTCGAGCGGGCCGTCCTTGACCGTCAGCTTGTCGATGATGCCTTCGTCGGCGAACATCCGCTCGATGATGCCGTCCTCGGCGAACATCCGCTCGATCGGCCCGTCCTCTTCGAGCAGCCGATCTACGAGCCCACCGGGGGCCAGCATTCGCTCCAGCGAGCTGCCTTCAAGGGAAACCCGGTCGAGTAATCCACCGGGCGCGGTCAAGAGGTCGACGACCCCGCCCGGACGCGTCAGCTTGTCCGCTGCGCCGCCGCGGGCCAGAACGCGACCCAATGCCCGGTCTGGTTCGGTCAACTCGGCAACGCGGTTGGCACCGATGATCGCGCCGCGCAGTGGAAGTATCTCGGTCAGCGGGTCGACCGTCTGCCCCTCTACCGTCCGCGGACCTTCCTCACCCAAAGACTCCTTGACGACCCCGACGGCCAGAGCCCCAACGGCGAGTCCGGTGTCGGCCGCCAACAGGCCCGCTCGGACCGGGGCCATCGCCAAGTCGGCGACGAGTTTGCTGATATTCACGAGCCAAGCGTATGGCTCGATGTTGTCTCCGTGGGCGACAGCGTCAAAATGGGGTACAACCCGTCGTACGACTACCCATCTGACGTTGAACTTCCGTAATCCCACGACAGTGTTCTCACTGGCGTCATGCGGATGTAGGCGGCGCCCGGCCTGGGTGCGGTGGGCAATTCGGGCTCTGGCACGCCCCGTGCCCGGGCGCCCTCCCGGGCGAGCTCAAGTGCTTCATTTTCTTCGCGAACGATGCGGGCGCGACCTTGGAACATCACTCCGCGGATGTCGGCCATGCTCGATCCGTCTTCGAGCAAGACACTGACATTCGGGTTGCCTTCGACGTTGGCGACTTTGCGTGTGCCATCTCGCACACCCATGATGATGTCGCGGCCAAGGCGAAAGTATCCAAGGGGTACGGAGTGCGGGAATCCGTCGTTGTCGATGGTGCTCAGGATCGCCCAGCCTGGGCGGCTATCGAGATACGCCTCAATTTGTTCGTCACTGAGTTTTCGCGGCATGACGAGAGG
>JBFYOR010000280.1:0-2717 GCA_041303695.1 Mycobacterium sp.
CCCTCGATCAGATTGGTCACCAGGATCACCACCCGTTCGACGATCGGCTGCAGGGTGGTGTAGAGGTTTCCGATCTGCGCGGCGAACTCCGGGTTCCAGAAGAAGAAGTCCTGCAGCACCTGCACGCCGAACTCCACCCACCCTTCCAGGGCGTAGTAGAGGTCCTGGGCGAACCCGGCCAGTTGGACTTCCGTCATCTGGACGACCGGTGCCTCGACGGCCGGCCGGGCCGGTGTCATCGCGGACGGCACGACCACCGACGGGCCCAGTGCGACGGCACCAGCGGCCGCCAGGGCCACCCCGGGAACCAACAGCGGACGAATCGACACGCTCACAAAGACCTCCTGGAAATATCGGATGTTGACCCGATGATGGCATCGAATCCGGTTGTGGGCAAACAAGATAACTGCTGGATAACGCCTCAATTGCAGCTCGAACGCAGCCCTTGATTTCGGCGGTGGAGGCACCGAATGATGCGGTCCCCGCAGCCACCGCGACCAGGCTCTAAAGTTGGGGTCATGTCCGATCGCCTGTACTTCCGCCAGTTGCTGTCCGGCCGCGATTTCGCCGCCGGGGATCCGATTGCGCAGCAGATGCGCAACTTCGCCTACCTGATCGGCGATCGCGAGACCGGCGATGCGGTGATGGTCGACCCGGCCTATGCCGCCGGTGACCTGCTCGACACCCTGGAGGCCGACGGGATGACGCTGTCCGGGGTTCTGGTCACCCACCACCACCCCGACCACATCGGCGGGTCGATGATGGGCTTCACCCTCAAGGGACTGGCCGAGCTGCTGGAGCGGGTCAGCGTGCCGGTGCACGTCAACACCCATGAGGCGCAATGGGTTTCCCGGGTCACCGGAATCCCGATGAGCGATCTGACCACCCATGAGCACGGCGACAAGGTCGATATCGGGGATATCGAGATCGAGCTGCTGCACACCCCCGGCCACACCCCGGGCAGCCAGTGCTTCCTGCTCGACGGCCGACTGGTCGCCGGCGACACCCTGTTCCTGGACGGCTGCGGGCGCACCGACTTCCCCGGCGGCGACGTCGACGAGATGTTCCGCAGCCTGCAGCAGTTGGCCGCACTGCCCGGTGACCCGACGGTGTTCCCCGGCCACTGGTATTCCGCCGAGCCCAGCGCCAGCCTGTCGGAGGTCAAGGCCACCAACTACGTCTACCGCGTCTCGGACCTGGAGCAGTGGCGCGCGGCGATGGGTGGGTAACGTCATAGTCCCCGCACTTCGCCGTCCTGGCCCCACGGACTTCAAGGAGCACCTATGAGCCTGACCTATCGCCGCGACGAGTCGGTCGCCGTGATCACCATGGACGACGGCAAGGTCAATGCCCTCGGCCCGGCCATGCTGGCCGCCATCAACGGCGCACTCGACCAGGCCGAGAGCGAGGGTGCCGGCGCGGTGGTCATCGCCGGCAACGATCGGGTGTTCAGCGGCGGGTTCGACCTGAAGGTGTTCCGCTCCGGGGATGTGCAGGCCTCCATCGACATGCTGCGGGCCGGGTTCAACCTGTCGCACCGGCTGCTGTCGTTCCCCACCCCGGTGGTCACGGCCTGCACCGGGCACGCGATCGCCATGGGGTCGTTCCTGGCGTGCAGCACCGATCACCGGATCGCCGCGCCGGCCTACAACTTTCAGGCCAATGAGGTCGTGATCGGGATGGTGCTGCCCTACGCCGCGCTTGAGGTGATGAAGCTGCGGCTGACCCCGTCGGCCTATCAGCAGGCGGTCGGGCTGGCGAAGAACTTCTTCGGCGAGACCGCGCTGGCCGCCGGCTGGATCGACGAGATCGCCATGCCCGAGATGGTGCTGGAGCGGGCGGTCGAGGCGGCCCACGAGTTGGCCGCGCTGCCGGCCAAGGCGCACTTCGCCTGCAAGATGCGCGGCCGTGAGCAGGCCCTGGAGGCGATCAAGACCAGCACCGCCAACGTGCACACCGAATTCGGGTTGGTCTGAGTCGTTGACCGTCGCGGGGCGGTTCGCCGGCCGGGTGGCGATCGTCACCGGCGCCGGCGCGCCCGACGGGATCGGCGCCGCGGTGGCCCGCGAACTGGTCGCCGAGGGTGCGAAGGTGGTGCTGGGCGCCACCTCCCAGCGGGTTGTGCAGCGCGCGGCCGAACTGGGTGACGCGGCAGTCGGCGTGCTGGGCGACCTGACCGTCGAGGCGACGGCGCAGACCCTGGTCGATACCGCGTTGGCGCGCTGGGGCCGCCTCGACATCCTGGTCAACAACGCCGGGATGACCTCGGTGGCATCCGGGTGGGACGCCGACAGCGATGTCGCGCAGTTGTCCCTGGCGGACTGGGACGCCGCGATCGCCCGGAACATGACGACGGCCTTTCTGATGTGCCGGGCGGCGGTACCGGTGATGACCGCAGCCGGCTACGGCCGGATCGTGACGGTGGGTTCGACGACGGGCACCGTCAACGCGATGCCCGGCCAGTCGACCTACACCGCCGCCAAAGCGGGGCTGGTGGGATTGTCCCGGGCGCTGGCCCTGGAGGTGATCGGCAGCGGGGTGACGGTCAACGTGGTCGCGCCGGGTTACGTCGCCACCGGGTCGCAACTGGCCTTCGAAGCCGACGCGGCGGCAGCCGGGCCGATCGGGCGCAGCGGCACCCCGGCCGAAGTCGCCTCATGCGTGACGTTCCTGGCCCACGAGTCGGCATCGTTCGTCACCGGTGCGGTGCTGGTGGC
>JBFYOR010000281.1:0-6488 GCA_041303695.1 Mycobacterium sp.
GTCGCCGAAGTGGGGAGAGCCGAAGAACCACGGGTCGCCGCTGACCTGGATTCCGCTGTCGCCGTTGCGGAAGTAGGCGACGCTGCCGGTGTTGACCGCGATGGTCAGCGCGTTGCCGACCTGGCTGGCGCTGACGCCGGTGGGGACCAGCCCGAACAGGGTGCGCCGGACCAACACCAGCGCACCTTCGAGGAAGCCGGAGAGCGGACCGCCCGGGAAGGTCGACAGGAGGTCGAATGCCGAGTTGAACAGCTGGTTGACGGCAGTCGTGATGCCCTGGCCCAGGTTCCCGGCCGGCGCGGAGGCTGCGGCGGGTTCGCTAGCGGGTGCGACTGCGATGACACGCGACTCGCCAGTGCGCGGCGGTGTCGGATCCGGGGTGGCCGCCGCCGCCGGCGGTGGCGCGACTGCTGCGCCGGTCGGTTCCTGGGGCAGTTTCACCGGTGCTGGCGACAGCCGGATCGGAGCCGCTGTGCGCGGCACCGGTGCCCGCGCCGGGGCCGATGGTGTCCGGTCCGGGGCGCCGGGCGCTTCCTCGACGGTCCGTGCCGGGACGTCCGCGGCTGGGCCGGCGGTCCCATCGGGCTGACGTCGGGGCGCCGGGGCCGGGCGGGTGGACTCGGACGTCGTGCGGCCCGCGCGGACCGGCCTGTCCCCGGGGGCCGACCGGGCCGCGGGACGTTGCGGCTCGGGTCCGGGACGGTGCGCGGCCGAGCGCCTGTCGTCGGCGTCGTGAGCGGATGGGTCCCCGGCCGGATCGGCGTGAGCCGAGCCTCCGGGGGCCGCCAGTGAGAGACCAACAGCGAACGCGGCAACCCCGATCCGGGTGCCGGTTCGTTGCGGTGTTGTCCGCGGAAACCTCGACATAGCGCGGATTTTAAGCAGTATCCGGCATCTGCGGATGGTTAACCCGTGATCGCCAACCGTCGCTGCGACCGGAGCCGGGTCATTGCGGCCGGCGGTTGAACCGCCCCGCGCTGGCCTGGTCGCGCGGCCGGATGACGATCTGGTCGATATTGACGTGTGCGGGCCGGGAGGCGACGAACCCGATCGCCTCGGCGACGTCGGCGGCCACCAACGGGGTGATCCCGGCGTAGACCGCCTCGGCGCGTTGTTCATCGCCGCCGAACCGCACCAGTGAGAACTCGGTCTGGACCGCACCGGGCGCGATCTCGGTGAGTCGCACCGGCTTTCCCAGCAGTTCGCCGCGCAGTGTCCGGTGCAGGGCGGCCTGGGCGTGCTTGGCCGAGGTGTAGCCGGATCCGCCGTCGTAGACCTCGAGGGCTGCGATCGAGGTCACCGTGACGATCAGCCCGTCACCGGAGTCGATGAGCTTCGGCAGCAGCGCCCGGGTGACCCGCAGGGTGCCCAGCACGTTGGTCTCCCACATCCAGCGCCAGTCGTCGAGGTCGGCCTCGGCCACGCTCTGCAGGCCCTTGGCGCCGCCGGCATTGTTCACCAGCACATCGACCCGGCCCAGTTGCGCCGCCAGCGACTGCACCTCAGCGTCGTCGGTGACGTCTGCCGGTACGGCGGTTCCGCCGATCTCGTCGGCCAGGCGCTGGATCCGATCGGTTCGGCGGGCCACCGCGACGACGTGGAATCCGAGGGTGGCCAGTGTTCTGGCCGTCGCCTCGCCGATGCCCGAACTGGCTCCGGTGACCACCGCGACGCGGGAATGGGAATCCGGGTGTGCTGTCATCGCCTCGGACTCTAGTCAGCAGCGCGCCGGGCGCGGTGTAAACATGTAGGCGTGCGGCATCCCCGGGATCTGACCGACGGCGGCGTGCTGCCCAGACGGGTTGCGGTGCTGTCCGTGCACACCTCGCCGCTGTCCCAACCCGGGACCGGTGACGCCGGCGGCCTGAATGTCTACGTGCTCCAGACCGCGCTGCACCTGGCCCGTCGTGGCGTGGAAGTCGAGATCTTCACCAGGGCAACCTCCTCGGCGGACCCTGCGACCGTTCGGGTGGCACCGGGCGTACTGGTGCGCAATGTTGCCGCCGGGCCGTTCGAGGGCCTCGACAAGTACGACCTGCCGACCCAGCTGTGCGCGTTTACCGCCGGCGTGCTGCGCGCCGAGGCCAACCACGATCCCGGGCACTACGACATCGTGCATTCGCACTACTGGCTGTCCGGTCAGGTGGGCTGGTTGGCCCGCGACCGGTGGGCGGTGCCGCTGGTGCACACCGCGCACACGCTGGCCGCGGTCAAGAACGCGGCACTGGCTGACGGCGACGCCCCGGAACCCCCGCTGCGCGCGGTCGGCGAGCAGCAGGTCGTCGATGAGGCCGACCGGCTCATCGTCAACACCGAATCCGAAGCCCACCAACTGGTTTCTCTGCACAACGCCGACCCCCGCCGCATCGATGTGGTTCATCCCGGTGTCGACCTGCAGACCTTCTCGCCCGGCGACCGGACGGCCGCCCGCGCCGCACTGGGCCTGCCTGCCGGTGACCGTATCGTGGCGTTCGTCGGACGCATCCAGCCGCTGAAGGCGCCGGACGTACTGCTGCGGGCCGCGGCCCTGCTGCCGGATGTCCGCGTTCTCGTCGCCGGCGGGCCGTCCGGAAGCGGGCTGGCCGCCCCGGACACCCTGGTCCGGCTGGCCGCCGAACTGGGTATCGCCGACCGGGTGAGTTTCCTGCCGCCGCAGTCGCGCGATCAGCTGGTCAACGTCTACCGGGCCGCGGACCTGGTGGCCGTCCCCAGCTATTCGGAGTCCTTCGGCCTGGTCGCGGTCGAGGCGCAGGCCTGCGGCACCCCGGTGGTGGCCGCCGCGGTGGGCGGGCTGCCGGTGGCGGTGGCCGACGGGCGAAGCGGCGCCCTGGTCGACGGTCACGGCGCCGGCGAGTGGGCGGGCGCGATCGCCGGGTTGCTCGACGCCGATGCCGCGGCACTGAGCCGGGGGGCGATCGAGCATGCCGGCCGGTTCTCCTGGGACCACACCGTCGACGCGCTGCTGGCCAGCTACGGTCGCGCGATCACCGATTACGGGCGTACCCACCAGCGCAGCGCGGCCCGGGACCTGCTGGCCCGCCGCAGCGGCCGGCGCTGGACGATGCGGCGGGGCGTGCGCGCGTGAGCGCCGGCCCCCGGTCTGATGCCGTCCGGATTCGGCAGATGATCGAGGAGACGCTGAGCGAACACGGGCTGAGATTCACCCGCTACGAGGGCGCTCACGGTGGACTTCCCGGTCTGCTCGTCGAACTGCCCGGTGAGCGCAAGCTGATCACCAACACATTGATGAGCATCGGCGAGCATTCGGTGCGGGTCGAAGCCTTCGTCTGCCGCCGGCCCGATGAGAACCACGAGGGCGTCTACCGGTTCCTGCTCAAGCGCAACCGACGGCTGTACGGGATGGCCTACACCCTGGACAACATCGGCGACGTGTACCTCATCGGGCGGGTGGCGCTCGATATCGTCAGCGCCGAGGAGGTCGACCGGATCCTCGGGCAGGTGCTCGAGGCGGTCAACAACGACTTCAACACTCTGCTCGAACTCGGGTTCGCCACCTCGATCCGCAAGGAGTGGGCGTGGCGGGTGGCCCGCGGCGAGTCGCTGAAGAACCTGCAGGCCTTCGAGCATCTGATCGATGAGGGTGACGATGGCGATGGCGATGGCGATGGCGGTGGCGAACAGGACCCCGGCCCGCGGGCCTCATGAGAGAATTCGCCCATGGGTGACACCACGCTGATCCTGCTGCGCCACGGCGAAAGCCAGTGGAACGCGCTGAACCTGTTCACCGGCTGGGTGGACGTCGACCTCACCGACAAGGGCCGCGCCGAGGCACTGCGGGCCGGCGAGCTGATCGCCGGTATCGACCGCCAGCCCGACGTCCTGTACACCTCACTGCTGCGCCGGGCCATCACGACCGCGAACATCGCACTGGACTCCGCTGACCGGCACTGGATCCCGGTGCACCGCGACTGGCGGCTCAACGAACGCCACTACGGCGCCCTGCAGGGCCTGGACAAGGCCGAGACGAAGGCCAAGTACGGCGACGAGCAGTTCATGAAGTGGCGTCGCAGCTACGACACCCCGCCGCCGCCGATCGAGCGGGGCAGCACCTACAGCCAGGACGGCGACCCGCGCTACGCCGGTATCGGCGGCGGTCCGCTCACCGAATGCCTGGCCGACGTGGTGGCCCGGTTCGTGCCGTATTACGAAGAGGTCATCGCAGGCGACCTCAGGGCGGGCAAGACGGTGCTGGTGGCCGCGCACGGCAACTCATTGCGGGCACTGGTGAAGTACCTCGACGGCATGTCAGACGAGGACGTGGTCGGCCTCAACATTCCGACCGGCATCCCGCTGCGCTACGACCTCGACGAGAACCTCAGGCCGGTGCTGGCCGGCGGCACCTACCTGGACCCCGACGCCGCTGCGGCCGGGGCGGCCGCCGTGGCCAAGCAGGGCGCCAAGTAGAACGTCCGGTGAACAGCCGTTGAACTCGGCGGCTGCCGGTCACTCCTGGTTCTGGTGACGGCCATCCGATGCGTACGCTTTCGGAGTGAGTGTTGGTGCGGTCGCACTGGGGATCGCCCTCGCGGGGTTGATCGGCCTGGGGTGCGGTGTGGCGATCGCGACACTGGTGCTGCGGCGTCGCACTGATCGCAGCCTGCAACAGACCGCGACACCTGCCGTCATGACGGTGTCGCAGGTGTTGCAATCCGCCGTCTCCGCCGCGCCCCTGGGTGTGGTCGTCGTCGACCGGTTCCGCGACGTGGTGGTCAGCAACCTCCGCGCGGTGGAACTCAACGTGGTGCGTGACGGGTTGCTCGACGACCGGGTCTGGGCGGCCACCCAGCGCACGCTGACCACCGGCGAGGACGTCGAGGTCGACCTGTCAGCGCCCCGCGGAGCCGCGGACCGCCGCTCGGGTCTGTCGGTGCACTGCCACGCCCGGTTGCTCAACGCCGAGAATCCGCGCCTTGCCGTCGTCTATCTCGCCGACCAATCCGAGCAGGCCCGGATGGAGGCCAGCCGGCGCGATTTCGTGGCCAACGTCAGCCATGAGCTCAAGACCCCGGTCGCGGCGATGGGCGTGCTGGCCGAAGCACTGCTGGAGTGCACCGACGAGCCCGAGACCGTGCGGCGGTTCGGCGGCAAGATCTACGCCGAGTCACAGCGGCTGGCCAGCATGGTGGGTGAGTTGATCGAGCTGTCCCGTCTGCAGGGCGCCGAGCGGTTGCCCGATCTCGTGGAAGTGGATGTGGACAGTGTTGTGCAGGAGGCGATTTCGCGCCACAAAGTGGCAGCGGACAACGCCGACATCACAATCGACACCGACCCGCCGAGTGGTCTGCAGGTGCTGGGCGACCAGTCGCTGCTGGTGACCGCGATGGCCAACCTGATCGCCAACGCGATCGCGTATTCAGCGAATGGCTCGACGGTGTCGGTCTGCCGCCGGCGGCGCGGCGATGCGGTGGAGATCGCCGTCACCGACCGGGGCATCGGGATCGCCCTGGCCGACCGGGAGCGGGTCTTCGAGCGGTTCTTCCGGGCGGACAAGGCCCGGTCCCGGGCAACGGGGGGAACCGGTCTCGGGCTGGCGATCGTCAAGCACGTCGCCGCCAATCACAACGGCAGCATCCGGTTGTGGAGTCGACCGGGCACCGGGTCGACGTTCACGTTGTCGATACCTGCCTACCACGGCTCCGAATCGGGCCCCGAATCCGATAGCGAAGAACAGGAGACGCATTGATCAGGGTGCTGATCGTCGAGGACGAGGAGTCCCTCGCCGACCCACTGGCCTACCTGCTTCGCAAAGAGGGGTTCGAGGCCACCGTGGTCACCGACGGGCCGGCGGCGCTGGCCGAGTTCGATCGAGCCGGGGCGGATATCGTGCTGCTGGACCTGATGCTGCCCGGCATGAGCGGCACCGACGTGTGCAAGCAACTGCGGGCCCGCTCCAGTGTGCCGGTCATCATGGTCACCGCCCGCGACAGTGAGATCGACAAGGTTCTCGGTCTGGAACTCGGTGCCGACGACTACGTCACCAAGCCGTACTCGGCGCGCGAGTTGATCGCCCGGATCCGGGCCGTGCTGCGCCGCGGCGCCGACGTCGAGGAGTCCGGCGATCTGATCCTGGAGTCCGGTCCGGTGCGGATGGATATCGACCGCCATGTCGTCAGCGTGCACGGTGAGCGGATCGCCCTGCCGCTCAAGGAGTTCGACCTGTTGGAGTACCTGATGCGCAACAAGGGCCGGGTGCTGACCCGCGGGCAGCTGATCGACCGGGTGTGGGGCGCGGACTACGTGGGTGACACCAAGACCCTCGACGTTCACGTCAAGCGGCTGCGGTCCAAGATCGAAGCCGACCCGGCGAACCCGGTCCGGCTGGTCACCGTGCGTGGACTGGGCTACAAGCTGGAGGGCTGAGCGGCCCCAGGCTGAACGAACGCGGCCCCAGGCGCAACGAACTCAGTAGGCGCCGTCGGCGGTCAGCACCGTCTTGACCGTCTTGGTGATGATCATCAGATCACGCA
>JBFYOR010000282.1:0-7723 GCA_041303695.1 Mycobacterium sp.
GGCCAGGGCGGTCAGGGTGGCCAGGGCGGCAAGGGTGGTCAGGGCGGTCAGGGTGGAGTCAACGGCGCGGACGGCGCGGACGGGGCCGACGGGGCTGACGGGGCCGACGGCTGATCTGTGACCCGCGGCGCTAGAAGGGTGGCGGGTCGGCTGCCTGGGCGGCGGCGATCCGGATTTGGTGTTGGCGGGTGCGCTCGGCGTTGAGGTGGGATCTGGCGCGGCGTTCGCGGTCGATGCGGGTGCGGCGGTCCTGGTTGCGGGTTCGGTCACGGGTGGGGGCGGCCAGGTCGCGGTGCGGGTCAGGTGGTCCGGTATCGGTTGGTAGGTCCGGGGTTCCGGTCGAGGTGCCCAGTGCCGGGAACAGGTGCGCCCCGGCAGGTTCGGTCCGGTAGCGATGCCCGGTGGGGGCGATGAGGGTGATGGTGCCGTCGGGGTGTTGGTGGTCGATCCAGCCGCCCGGGCCGCTGTAGAACGTCTTCACCAAATGATGTGCACGGCAGTACAGCTTGCAGTTGGACGGATGGGTCGGACCCTGCGGATAGGGCACGGTGTGGTCGGTGTCGCAGACCCGTGCCTCGCATCCGGGCCACCGGCACGTCAGGTCGCGCCACCGGATGAACCGGGCCAGGCCCACCGACGGGCGGTAGCCGGGTTCGGGGCCGTCGGGCAGCGTCAGCGGCGCGAGCCGGGCGCCCGTGGCCAGCGCGCGGAGCGTCTCGGCGGGCTGGATTCCGAACCCGGGCAGGTAGCCCGGGCTCGCCCCGTCGTCATCGAGGGTGGTGCGCTCGGCGAGAAGATGGATCACCACCGGCGCCGCGCCGCCGGCACCGGCGGCCGGGCAGTCCGGTTTCGCGCAGATGCACATCAGCCGGTCCGCCCCGGCGGCCAGCGCCCCGACAGCGTCACTGCGGCGCTGCATCACCGTGCGGGGATCGCCTTTGCACACCGTGGCGGCCAGGGCATCGAGCCGCCCCTCGAACGCCGCCGCGTCGGCGGCGTGGATATTGGCCCAGATGCCGGCCATGCCCGGGGTGGTCGGGGCCACCTCCACATACCGGCCCTGGTCGATATCGGGCGGTACCCGCACACCATCGGGATCGAACCGGGCGATCCAGGAATCGATGCGGTCGGCCAGCTTGGGCCCGGAAAGCTTCATCCACTTCGGTGCCAGCCGCGCCAGGGCGGCATCGATATCGCCGATCGCCTCGTCGGTGACATTCGAGGTCCGGTTGATGATCGTCGAGACCATCCGGAAATCGACGTCCCCGGCCGCGAAGACCCCGGCTATCCCCGGCAGCCGGTCCCGCAACTCAATGGCGTACCGGATCTGGGTACCGGCCCGGCCGCGGCCGATGTTCTGCGCCGCGGAGACCTCGGCGGCCACCGCCTCGAACGGATCGGCACACCACAGCTCCCGCTCGGCCCACTCGCGGGACCGCCGGGCATACAACTCGCCCACCGCGCTCAACCGCCGGGCGATCGCCGCGGACTCCGCCCGGGCAGCCGCCCCCATCGCGTCGACCAACCCGTCATCCGTCACGCTATCGAACATGTATTCGACAATAGATCTGCGCACTGACAGTTCTGGAGTCATCGCGCAGGACACCGGCGACAGTTCGGGTGGTCTTAGCGGCGACGCGTCGGCCCCGAGACTCGGCGGGTAGTTGTTAGTGAACCCACCCGGCATCAGTTACTTTGGCAAAGGTCGACCCGTCAGCCGGCAACGGCCGACTAAAGGGCCCCTGGCCCAAGGCCCGCCAACAGTCAATAAGGTCCAGCCTCGCGAAATGTCACCGATTCCTTGACGCAGAACTGTCGATGTCATGAGATGTCACCGGCGGTAGCTCTAGGGTGTCATCGATAACCGCAAAGAAATGTTTGCTTCGACCATCGCTGGAGGGCCGTCGTGCTGACTCAGGAAACCGTCGATATCGTCAAGGCCGTCACGCCGGTCGTGGCCGAGAACGCTGAAACCATCACCGGCAATTTCTATCCGCGAATGTTCGCGGGCAATCCAGAGGTGCTGGCGTACTTCAACCAGGCCCACCAGTTCGAGGGAGCGCAGCCGCAGGCACTGGCCAATGCAGTCTGCGCCTACTTCGCCAACATCGATAATCTCGGTGCGCTGGGCCCGGCTGTCGATCTGATCGCCCACAAGCACTGCTCACTCGGTATTCAGCCCGAGCAGTATCCGATCGTCGGCAAGCATCTGCTGGATGCCATCGCCGAGGTCCTGGGCGATGCGGTCACCCCGGAGATCGCCGCGGCAGTCACCGAGGCGTACGGCAATCTCGCCGACGTCTGCATCGGCCGCGAAGCCCAGTTGTACCAGGAACAGCTCGATCAGCCCGGCGGGTGGACCGGGCACCGGACCTTCACCGTCAGCGCCAAGACACAAGAGGCCGACGGGATCGCCTCCTTTGTTCTGACCCCAGCCGATGGAGGCCCGCTGCCCAAGCACCTGCCCGGCCAGTATGTCGCCGTCAACGTGGATGTCCCAGGGGAGGCGGTGACGCCGCCACGCAACTACTCCATCTCCGATGTGCCGAGCGAGGGCAGCTACCGAATCTCCGTCAAGCGCGAGCCGTGCCTCCATGCAGCGGGTCCGGACGGCCTCGTGTCCAACTACCTGCACGACGAGATCTCCGTCGGTGAGCAGGTGCGGTTGGCGGCGCCCTACGGCGTCTTCACCCTGGACCCGGCGGCGTACAACGGACGTCCGGCGGTATTCATCGCCGGCGGGATCGGCGCCACTCCGGTGCTGCCGATGGCCAAGGCGCTGGTCGCCGCACACCCTGATGCGAAGGTTCGGTTCATTCAAGCTGTCCGCACCGCCGATGCCCGGCCGTTCGCCGCGGAGTTGAATGCGTTGGCGCAGAGCGGGTCGGATGTCGCGGTGCACTGCGCGGTCGAGGACGGCAGCGACCCCGCCGCCACAGCCGGCCGGATCACCCCCGAGCTGCTGCGCGGTTGGCTACCCGATTCGGACTTCGACGTATACATGTGCGGGCCGCTCGTTTTCATGTCAGCCGTCCACACACAGCTGGTAGGGCTCGGGGTGCCCGAGAGCGCGATCAATTACGAGTGCTTCGGCCCGCTGCAGCCGGTCTAGGGCTAGGTAGGACTAGGCCGCGAGACGCGCGGCGACCGCCTGGTCGAACCGGTCGAGCACGGTCGAGGCAACGAGGTGATGAGCGCCGAGGGGTTCGGCCATCACGGCGTCGGCGGCCGCGGCGATGCCGGCCACCCGGTCGGTGATCCGTCCCGGTGCGATGAACCAGGGCGCCAGCACGATCCGGCGCGCCCCGGCCGCGCGAAGCTGGTCGATACCGTCGGCTACCGAGGGTTGCGGACCGGTGGCGTAAGCCACCCGGATCGCGGCCCACTGGCCGGACAGCGTGGCGGCCAGGGATGCGGTGCGGGCATTGGCGGCGGCATGCGTGGAACCGACGGCGACCACCAGCACGCCGGCCTCGGTGTGGCCGGGATCCGATTCGGCCACCCGCTGCCGCAGGACCTCAACGAGCCGGGGGTCTTCGCCCAGGGTGTCGGCCTGCAGCACGTCGGCCCCCGACTCGGCGACGATGGCCGGGATGTCGACCCGGGCGTGGAAGGCGCTGGCCAGCAGCAGGGGAGTGACCACGGCCGGACCGCGCAACCCGGCGAGCACGTCGGCAAGGTTCGGCGTGCTCTTCTCGCAGAACGCCACCTGTACATCGAGATCCGGTCGCAGCAACCGGATCTGGGTGGCCAGTGCCTGCGTGGTGGCTGAGGACCGGGGGTCGACGCTGCCGTGTGCGGTGAGGATCAGGGACGGTAGGAACCTCATGAGGCGTGCAGCCCGCACTCTGTCTTGATCTGACCCTTCCAGCGTCCACTGCGTGGGTCGGCACCCTCAACCGGCTTGGTCGTGCACGGTGCGCAGCCGATCGACGGATAACCCTCCTCGACAAGGGGATTCACCAGTATCCCGTTCGCGTCGATATAGGCCTGCATGTCCTCGTCGGTCCAGGCGGCCAGTGGGTTGACTTTCACCAGCTTGAACGCCTCATCGAAACTGATCAGTGGCGCGTTCGCCCGGGTCGGCGATTCCGCCCGCCGGATGCCGGTGACCCAGGCCGCGTAGTTGCTCAGTGCGCGGCCCAACGGCACCACCTTGCGCAGCCGGCAGCATTCATTGGGCTCGCGGGCGAACAGATCCTTGCCCAGCAGCCGGTCCTGTTCGGCCACGGTGTGTTCCGGCGTCACGTTCACCACGGTGATGTCGTAGACCGACGCCAGCGCGTCGCGGGTCCCGATGGTCTCGGCGAAGTGGTATCCGGTGTCGAGGAACAGCACCTCGACTCCGGGGCGGGTCTTGACGGCCAGGTCCACCAGAACGGCATCCTGCATGTTGGAGGCCACCACGTAGTGGCCGCCGAAATGCCGGTCGGTCCAGGCCAGAAGCTCCTCGGCAGTGGCACCGTCGAGTTCGGCGGCGCCTCGCGCTGCCAACTCCCGCAACTGGTCCTCAGTCAACTCTCCGACCTCAATGCTCATCGCAGGCTGTCCTCGTCGGCCCGTATCGCCCACTGCGCGAACCGCTCGCCGGGCTCGCGCTGGTCGGTGAAGTTACGGACCAGCCGCTCGATGTAATCGCCGAGTTCGGCGCTGGTGACCTTGTGCTGGCGCAGCTTTCGGCCAAATGCGCTGTCCAGGCCGAGACTGCCGCCCAGGTGCACCTGGAAGCCCTCGGTCGGCCCGTCACCGTCATCGACCATCTGGCCCTTGAAGCCGATATCCGCGACCTGGATCCGGGCACAGGAATTGGGGCAGCCGTTGATATTGACCGTGACGGGCACGTCGAGGGCGGCGTTGAGGTCGGCCAGTCGCTGCTCCAGATCGGGAACGAGTGTCTGAGCCCGTACCCGGGTCTCGGCGAAGGACAGTTTGCAGAACTCGATCCCGCTGCAGGCCATCAGGTTCCGCCGCCAGTGCGACGGCCGTGACGGCAGTCCCAGCGCATCCAGTCCCGCTACCAGTTCGTCGACCCTGTCGTCGGGAACGTCCAGGACGATCAGCTTCTGGTAGGGGGTGAACCGGATCCGGTTCGAGCCCACCTGCTCGGCCAGATCGGCGATCTTGGTGAGGATGGTGCCTGACACCCGCCCGGCGATCGGGGCCACCCCGACGGCGTTGAGCCCGTTGCGCAGGCGTTGCACGCCTACGTGATCGATGGGGCGCACCGTGGGTTCCGGTGCCGGGCCGTCGATCAGTGGCCGTTTCAGGTACTCGGTTTCAAGAACCTCGCGGAACTTCGTCGGGCCCCAGTCCTTGAGGAGGAATTTCAGCCGCGCCTTGGACCGCAACCGCCGGTAGCCGTAGTCGCGGAACAAACTCACGACCGACTCCCATACCTCCGGCACCTCATCGAGTGGCACCCAGGCGCCGAGTCGCTGGGCCAGCATCGGGTTGGTGGACAGCCCGCCGCCCACCCACAGGTCCAGGCCGGGCCCGTGCTCGGGATGGTTCACTCCCACGAAGGCGACGTCGTTGATCTCGTGCACGACGTCCTGCTGGCCGCTGATCGCGGTCTTGAACTTGCGCGGCAAGTTCGAGTACTCCGGCTTGCCGATGTAGCGGCGCACGATCTCCTCAATCGCCGGGGTGGGATCGAGGACCTCGTCCAACGATTCGCCGGCCAGTGGGGAGCCCAGCACCACCCGGGGGCAGTCGCCGCAGGCCTCGGTGGTCTGCAGGCCGACCGCGTCGAGGCGCCGCCAGACCTCCGGCATGTCCTCGACGCGAATCCAGTGGTACTGGACGTTCTGACGGTCGGAGATATCGGCGGTGTCCCGGGCGAACTCGGTCGAGATCTGCCCGAGGGCGCGTAGCGACTCTGCGGTCAGAGCCCCGCCGTCGGTGCGCACCCGCAACATGAAGTACGGGGCCTCCAGCATGTCGGTGTTCTCTTCACCGGTGAAGGTGCCGTCGTAGCCCTGCTCACGCTGGGTATAGAGACCCCACCACCGGAACCGGCCGCGCAGGTCGGTCTTGTCGATGCTGGCGAAGCCTTCCTTGGCGTAGATGTTCTCGATCCGGTCTCGCACGGCGAGCGGGTCCTCGTGGCGCTTGAACTCCTCGTTGGCGTTGAGGGGCTCGCGTTCGCCGAGGGCCCACTGGCCTTCGCTGCGCGTCTTGGCCGGTTGGTTCATGGGAAGCTCCTCAATATCGGGGAGCTGTACTTCGGATGCGCACCATCGCCGGTCGAATTCTCCGGCGACGCAATCCGGAGGCCAGCTGGTTAGCAGACGGGTGGACTACGGCGTTAGGCCGGACAACAACAGCTGCAGACGCGCTTGAAGTCGACATGCCGACGTACCACCAGCGCAACAGTGCGCTGAATCGGGCCGGCGGCGAGCATGGCCCGTATTCTGCCACGGCAGGCAGCGGTGTCCCAACCGGGCCGAACCTGCGCTCCCGCTGATCGGAAGTCGCCTTCTGCGACACTGATGGGATGTCGGTCAGTCCAGCGCCGGCGTTGCCGCCCGGTCTTTCCCCAATGCCGGGCACGGCCTTCGGTATCTACGTTCACGTTCCGTTCTGCGCCAGCCGCTGTGGCTATTGCGATTTCAACACCTACACCGCTGCCGAACTGGGCAGTGCGACCCCCGACGGCTGGATGGAAGCCCTGAGCGTCGAACTGGCCCAGGCGGCCGCCTTATGCGGGCCGGTTCCGGTCGATACCGTCTTCGTCGGCGGCGGTACACCCTCGCTGCTGGGTGCGGCGCGGCTGGCCCGGGTGCTGGCCTTTCTCGGCGAGCTTTTTCCCCTCGCGGTCGACGCCGAAGTCACCACCGAGGCCAATCCGGAATCCACCTCCCCGGAGTTCTTCGACGCGATCCGCGCGGCGGGCTTCACCCGGGTCTCGCTCGGCATGCAGTCGGTTTCCCCGCGAGTACTGGCCGTCCTGGACCGCGGCCATTCGCCGGGCAGAGCGTTGGCTGCCGCGGCGGAGGCCCGCGTCGCCGGTTTCGACCATGTCAACCTGGACCTCATCTACGGCACACCCGGGGAGTCCGACGAAGACCTCATCGAGTCGGTGGACGCCGCGATCGCCGCCGGGGTGAACCATGTGTCGGCCTATGCGTTGATCGTCGAGGACGGCACCGCGATGGCCCGGCGGGTACGCAGCGGCGAACTTCCGGCTCCTGATGACGACGTCCTGGCCCATCGCTACGAACTCGTCGACCGTCGGCTGGCGGCGGCTGGGCTCGGTTGGTACGAGGTGTCCAACTGGAGCCGTGCGACGGGCCGGTGTCGGCACAATCTGGGTTACTGGACCGGCGGGCAGTGGTGGGGCGCAGGTCCGGGCGCGCACAGCTTCATCGGTGACACCCGGTGGTGGAATGTCAAGCATCCCGCCGCGTACGGGCAGCGGCTGGGCCAGGGTGCTTCGCCGGTGACCGGCTTCGAGCAACTCGGCGATCGCGATCGCCATATCGAGCAGGTCATGCTGGGCGTGCGTCTGCGTGAAGGCCTAGCGATCGGTGCGCTGAGCGCATCAGAGCGTCGCCGCGCGCACAGTGCGGCGGCCGAGGGACTGCTGACGATTTCCGAAGGACGGCTGGTTCTGACAGACCGCGGACGGCTGCTCGCCGACGCTGTGGTTCGCGATCTGCTTGATTGACTTGGTTCGAGACCCAAAAAGGCCGCGAGGGCGGTATGCCCTCGCGGCCGCGCC
>JBFYOR010000283.1:0-3982 GCA_041303695.1 Mycobacterium sp.
TCGTCGTAGGAGTCGACCTCACGCTGAACCTGGGGGCGCGGTCCCACGATGCTCATATCGTCGACCAGGACGTTGAACAGCTGGGGGAGCTCGTCGATGCTGAACTTGCGCAGCAACCGGCCCACCCGGGTGATCCGCGGATCGTCCTTGGCTTTGAAGAACAGCGGATCACCGCCGTTGGCGGCGATCATGTCGGCCACCAGGGCGTCCGCGCCCTGGAACATGGTGCGGAATTTCCACATGCTGAAGCGCTCGCCGTTAAGGCCGATCCGCTCCGAGCGGTAGAAGACCGGGCCGTGGCTGGTCACCCTGATCGCGATGGCCGCCGCGATCATCACCGGCAGGACAACGATCAGCGCCACCACCGCGAACAGCACGTCGAAGATCCGCTTGGCCGCCGAGTTGGCACCGTGGTACTGCGGCGTATCCACTTCGAGGATCGCCATCCCGCCGATCAGGCGGGTGCGCAGACGGTGATCGGCCACGTCGATCAGGCCGGGTGCCACCATCAGTTCCACACCGAGTGAATCCAGTTCCCAGATCAGCCGGCGCACCTGCATCGGGGAGAGGTCGTCGTCGGCGGCCAGCACGACGGTGCTGACGCCGGTGCGGCGCACCGCGTCCATGATCGCGGTGTCGGTGCCCACGATCGGAATATCGCGGCCGCCGACCGGGATCGAGGCCGATCCGGGCATGGCACCCAACGGGGTGCAGAGGCCGACGACGTGGTAGCCGGCCTCCGGCTCGTCGGCGAACGTCGTCGCCAACTCCGTGGCGGACTGATTGTTACCGACGACCAGCGCGGTGACCACGCCGTTGCCGCGCCGGCGCTGACGGTCGATCACCCGGCGCCAGACCATCCGGCTGCCCAGCAGGCCGAGCAGTCCGAGCGGCAGCGCGATCGCGAGATAGACGTTGGTGGGTTCGAACGGCAGGAGCTGCGCGGCGATCGCGCTGAGACCGAACAGCTGCAGGGTGGCAAGGGCGACAGTGGTGTACTCCTCGACGCCCTGGCCGACCACCCGGCGCGACCGGGTGCCGCTCAGGCCGAGGAACGCCATCCAGGCCACCAGCAGCGTCACCGACACCACCGTGTAGCCCAGCAGTGGGGAATCCGTCCACGGGAAATCCCTCGCCCGGTCGACCTCGTGGGCCTTGTGGTACCGCGCCAGGTCGGCTACCACGACAGCGAAGCCGATGACCAGGGCGTCGCTGACGAACAGCCGGCGCGCGTGCCGGCTGTGCAATTCCTGGGTGCGCGACTCCCGAACGGGGGGTGTGGAGTGACTGCCCCGGGTCGCGGGGGCGCTTTCCGGGCTAAGGCGGTCCGGCGCAGGGGGGGTGGATGTCCTAACCCGTTGGGGAAGGCGAATCACCACAGCAAACACACCCTTGACATCGACGTCCGCAACCGAACTCGTCAATTTTCCCAGCACGCGGTCGGGCGCGGCATGAACCGCCGGAGCGATTGAGGATCTAGACCCCTGGTCGGGGGCCAGGTCTAGTCAGGGCAAAAGGCCAGGTCGTAGCGGTCGAAGACCGCCGATCGCGAGTAGCTTCGCTGGAAGTGCGCAGCGGCCTCATCGGACAGTTCAGCATTGCGGACCGGGTCGGTGAGGCCGCACAGCAACTCGGCGAACCCCCTCGGTTGGTCGGCCACCAGCACCCCGGTGCCCGTCCCGCTGGCGATCCCCTCCGCGCCGACCTCCGTGGAGACCACCGGCAGGTGCCGTCCGAGTGCGTCGATCACCTTCAGCTTGACGCCGGACCCGAAACGCAGCGGGTTGACCAGTCCGGCTGCCCCTTCAAGGGCAGCCGAGAGGTCTGCGACGTAGCCCTCCACCGACACACTCGCTGCCAGCGATCCGGCCAGCGCGAGGACGCCCGGGCGGGCCTCTCGCCCGATCACCCGCAACCGCGCATCCGGTCGCCTGTCCAGCACCTCCGGCCAGACCGACGTCAGAAACCAGCGCAGCCCGTCATCGTTGTGCGGCAGTGACAACAGGCCGAGGAAGACGAACTCCGGCTTGCCGTCGTACCGCCGCACCGGCGACGGGGGTGTCGCGACCAGTGGCGGGACCGACATGATCCGAGCGGCCGGTACCCCGGTGCGGCGGCTCAGTTCGGCGGCCTCACCCGAATTGACCAGCAGGCAGCGCCGGAAGCGTCGTGCCGTCCGGTCCTCGCTGCGCCGGACCAGCGTGCGCTCGAGGCGCAGCAGGGCCGTCTGGCCGAGGCGGTTGTCGGCCAGCGGTCGCAGCGCGGCGGGGATATGAGCGGCGAAGTTGCCCAGCGGGTTGATATCGATGCCGCGGTAGCGCCGGGCGGCCGCCAGCATGCGGTCGTACCGGTCGGAGAACAGGTCGTCGAGATAACAGATCTGCTGTGCGGCGACGCTGTCCGCCGCGTACTGGGCGGTGCGAACGGTGTCGTAGACCTGCAGTCGCGGAGCGGTATCGGCAAGGACTTCGGCGATGGCGTCGGCCGTCGCCGGCGACCGCAGGAAGGCCTCCTGAAGGCTTGCCCGACCGGTGCTCACCCTGGTCGTCAGCGCGCGCAGCAGATCGGACCGGCTGGGTCCCGGAACGGTGTGCAACACCACCGGGAAATCCGGTGACGGCGCGCCGCCGATCCTGATGTAGTGGACGTTCTCGGCGCCGTACCGGCTGGCGAAATACTCGATGAACCCGGCCAGGACAACCTTTTTCCCGGCATCCGTTGGGTAGGGGTCGACGGCACTGATCAGCGCAACGGACACCGCGCGATGGTAGCTACCCGGCTGTACTCTGTCGCCCTGGACGACCGAATCCGGGTCGCTCTCGAGTCGGGGGGAGTGCCGTGGCGGTTACCGGGCCAGCCTCCCCGCCCACCCCTGAGCCACCCTCGACCGGTCGGCAGGCGGCGTGGAACTATCTCGTCTTCGCCTTGAGCAAGAGTTCGACGCTGCTGATGACGGTGGTGGTCGCGCGCATCCTTGATCCGACCGAGTTCGGTCTCTTCGCCCTGGCGCTGCTGGTGGTCAACCTCTTCGAGTACGTCAAGGATCTCGGCGTCGGAGCCGCACTGGTCCAGAGCCGTCGGGACTGGTCGATATTGGCGCCCACCGGACTGACGCTGTCGGTGATGTTCGGTGTCGTCGCCAGCGGCCTGCTGGCCGCGACCGCGGACCTGACCGCCGGCGCGCTGAAACACCCGGAACTCGCGCCGATGATCCGGGTGTTGGCTATCGCGTTGGCGCTGAGCGCATTGAGCACGGTTCCGGCGGCATGGCTGCGTCGGTCGATGAACTTCCGGGCCCGGATTCTGCCCGAGTTCGCCGGTGCGATCGCCAAGACCGGTATCACCATCGGACTGGCGTTCGCGGGGTATGGCGTCTGGAGCCTGGTCTACGGCCAGCTTGCCGCCGTCGCGGTGATCACCCCGCTGTACTGGCTGACGGCCCGCCGGGCCCCGCGAATCGGCTTCGACCGCGCCACCGGCGGCGAGTTGCTCCGGTTCGGGGTGCCGGTGACGGCGGTGACCCTGCTCGCCTATGCCATCTACAACGTCGACTACCTCGCTGTCGGCACCCGCCTCGGTGCCGACGATCTGGGGCTGTACACGCTGGCCTATCGCCTGCCCGAACTTCTGGTGCTCAACCTGTGCATAGTGGTCAGCGACGTGCTGTTCAGCGCCCTGTCGGGTCTGCAGCACGACCGCGAGCGTCTCGGCAACCACTATCTGCAGGCGCTTCCGGTGGTGATGGCGCTGACGGCACCACTCGGGTTCGGGATGGCAGTCGCAGCCGGGCCGCTGGTGGAGACGCTCTACGGCGACCAGTACGCCGGGTCCGCACCGATCCTCGCGGTGCTGGCCCTCTATACGGTGATCTACTCGGCGTCCTTCCATGCCGGCGATGTGTTCAAGGCCCTCGGGCGCCCGGGTGTGCTGACGGCCATCAGCGCCGCGAAGCTCATCGTGGTGATCGGGCCGATCTGGTGGG
>JBFYOR010000284.1:0-6055 GCA_041303695.1 Mycobacterium sp.
CGGCTCGCGGTGCACGCCCTGCACCCGCGGTCGACGGTGGAGGCCTTCCCGGGTCTGCTGCGTACCGCCGCGTTGGTGCGGATGGCGCTCTAGCCGGGAGACCGTTGTCCTGTGAGGAGGAGCAACACGTTCCGGAAGTCGCTATCGCCCGCGATATCAGCTATCGCCGGCGATATCGGATTCCGGAAGCCGTCACCCTCCCCTGAACGGTGTGCGTTCCTCCGTCCCGAGCGCGTGCCGCACCGACTGCAGGGCGACCGTGCCGTTGGGCGCCGACACCCCTTCGGCTCGCAGCAGGTCCAACTGGCGTGCGGCCAGATGCGGCGCGGGGCGCCCACTGGCGGTGAGCACCCGGTGCCAGGGCAGGTCCGAGGAGTCGGTCCGCATGATCCAGCCGACGATGCGCGGACTGGAAAGCCCTGCGGCGCAGGCGATGTCGCCATATGTGGCAACCCGCCCCGGTGGGATTGAGGCCACCAAGGCCCGCACCGTCTCGACCTGAGCGTCGGTGATCGGCGCCATCTCAGCCCAGCATGTCGCGGATCACCGCAGCGGTTTGGGCGGGGTCGGCCAACGGCACCATATGCCGGCAGCCGAACTCCAGCAGGGTGAAATCCGCGCCCAGTTGCCGCGACAGTCCGTCGATCAGCGCCTCGGTCACATACTGCGGGTCGCTGAACTCCGCGCGCACCAGCGTCGTCGGAGTTCCCTTGTGCGGCAACGTGATATCGCGCGCCAGTTCGCTCCAGTAGGACATCATCGCGGGCATGCAGACCCGCCACCCGTAGCGGCCGTTGGGCAACGCCACGAGATGGTTCTCGCACTCGGCGTCCAGTTCGGCCGCCGCCACGTCGGCCCACGCGCCGGTTACCTTCTCGGTGCGCGCCTCGGCGGGGTCGGTGTAGTCCGGCGAGGCCATCGTCGCCTCGGCGACCTCCCGCATCCGCTGTCCGTCCAGGGCGACCGCGGGGTCCAGTAGCACCAGGCCGGAGACCAGGTCGGGGCAGGCGGCGGCCAGGTGCAGTGCCACCGCGCCGCCGAACGAGTGGCCCACCACCAGGACCGGGCCGGAGGCCTGCTCCTCGATCAGTCCGGCCAGTGCGGTGACGTTGGCGTCGATGGTCCACGGCGCCGCCCAGGTGGACCGGCCGTGGCCGATCAGATCGGGTGCCAGCACCGCGATATCGGGCAGGTGCCGGCTGGCCAGGGTGTGCCAGCGCCGGCCGTACCCGGTCAATCCGTGGATCATCAGGACCCGGGCCGGGCCGGGCGGGCCGAAGCGGTTCACGTGTAGGCCGTTGCTCATCCGGCTTATGCTGCCAGCATGGACGCCATCACGTTGCGCAGTCTGGGGGCGGCCGGCACGGTCACCGGCTCCAAACACCTGCTGGAGAGTGGCGACAGGCGAATCCTGGTGGACTGCGGTCTGTTCCAGGGTGTGAAGAACCTTCGCGAACAGAACTGGGCACGGCTGGCGGTGAACCCGTCGAGTATCGACGCCGTCGTGCTCACCCATGCCCACCTCGACCACACCGGCTACCTGCCCCGGTTGGTGCGCGACGGATTCCGTGGCCCGATCCTGTGCACCGCGGCCACCGCGTCGGTCGCCAAGATCATCCTGCGGGACAGCGCCTTTCTGCAGGAGCGCGACGCGGCGTTCCTCAACAAACACAAGGCCAGCAAGCACCACCCCGCCCTGCCGCTCTACGACGGCGAGGATGCCGAGCGGGCCATCGAACTGTTCGGCACCCGGGCGTTCGGCACGGAGTTCGACGTTCTCGACGGCGGGCCGTCGGTGATGTTCCGGCGCGCCGGACACATCCTCGGGGCGGCCACCGTCGACCTGGCCTGGCAGGGCCGTCGCATCGTCTTCACCGGCGATCTGGGCCGCTACGACGACCCGCTGATGTTCGACCCCGAGCCGGTGCCGGCCGCGGACTACCTGGTGATGGAGTCGACGTACGGCGACCGACTGCGCGAGCCCACCGATCCTGCCGAGGTCCTCGGCGATGTCGTGAACCGGACGGTGGAACGCGGCGGCACGGTGGTGATCCCGGCGTTCGCGGTGGGCCGGGCCCAGGCGCTGCTGTACTACCTGTGGCAGCTGCGCGGCGTCGGCCGGCTCCCGGCCGTCCCGGTCTATCTGGACAGCCCGATGGCGATCAACGCCAGCGAGCTTCTGCACACCCACCAGAGCGACCACCGGCTGCCCCCGGGTGTCTACGAGGACATGTGCGCGATGGCCACCTACACCCGCGACGCCGAGCAGTCCAAGACGATCTCGGCCAGCCGCGACCCCAAGATCGTGATCTCGGCCAGCGGTATGGCCACCGGCGGCCGGATTCTGCACCACCTCAAGGCATTCGCGCCGGATCCGCGTAACACCATCGTGGTGACCGGCTATCAGGTGCCGGGAACGCGCGGTGCCTCCATCGCCGCCGGGGAGCGCGAGGTCAGGATCCACGGTGAGTGGGTCCCGATCAACGCCGAGGTGGCGAACCTGAAGATGATGTCGGCCCACGCCGACGCCGACGAACTCATCCGGTGGGCCCGCGGGTTCACCACCCCGCTGCGGCACGTGTTCATCGTGCACGGCGAACCCCAGCCGGCGGACACCCTGCGCAGGCGCCTGGACCGGGAGTTCGGCTGGCCGGCAACGGTCTCGATGCCCAATCAGGTGTTCGACCTGTAGCTGCCCGGCGCGGCGCTGACCGGATTGTGTCGTACCCCCGTGGTGTCATGCCTTCATGACGACGGTTCGGGTGCTGGGCGGGCCGGGCACCGGTAAGAGCAGCCTGCTGATCGAGGCCGCCGTGACGCGTATCGCCGCCGGGCTCGACCCGGAGTCGGTGCTGGTGCTGACCCCCATGCGAGTCACCGCCGCGACCCGCGGGGCGCTGACTGCGCGGCTGCTCGGCCAGACCTCGGCGGATCTGCCGGTGGTGCGCGAGCCGCTGGTGCGCTCCCTGCACAGCTACGCGTTCGCGGTACTGCACAAGGCCGCCGAGCGCGCCGGTGATCCGCCGCCGCGGCTGGTCACCGGTGCCGAGCAGGACGGCATCACCCGCGAACTGCTCGCCGGGGACCTCGCCGACGGGGCCGGACGGTGGCCGCGCGAACTGCGTCCGGCGCTGAACACCGCCGGCTTCGCCACCGAGTTGCGCGACCTGCTGGCCCGCTGCGCCGAGCGCGGGGTGGACCCGGCCGCGCTGGCCCGCCTCGGCCGGCTGTCCGGCCGGCCGCAGTGGGTGGCCGCCGGCCGGTTCGCCCTCCAGTACGAACAGGTCATGCTGCTGCGCGCCTCGGTCGGCACCGCCGCACCGCAGGCCACCGTTCCCGCACTGGGTGCGGCCGAACTGGTCGGTGCGGCGTTGGAGGCGCTGGCCGCCGACGCCGATCTGTTGGCCGCCGAGCGGGCCCGGGTGCGAGTGCTGCTCGTCGACGATGTTCAGCACCTGGACCCGCAGGCCGCGCAGCTGGTGCGGGTGCTGGCCGCCGGCGCCGATCTGGCGATGCTGGCCGGTGACCCCAATCAGGCGGTGTTCGGCTTCCGCGGGGCCGATCCGGAGCTGCTGCGCGGCGATGACGGCGAGACCATCGAGCTGTCCCGGTCGCACCGCTGCGCCCCGGCGATCGCCCGCGCCATCTCCGGTATCGCCGCAGGGCTGCCCGGAACCGGCTGGCGCCGGCTGGACGGCCGTGCCGGACAGGACGGCGGGGACGGATCGGTCACCGTCACAGTGGCCGAGTCCGCGCACGCCGAGGCCGCGATGGTCGCCGACGCGCTGCGCCGCGCCCACCTCGTCGAGGGACTGCCGTGGTCGCAGCTGGCGGTGATCGTGCGCTCGTCCTCGGCCGCGGCCGCCCTGTCGCGGGCGCTGACGGTCGCCGGTGTGCCAGTGCAGGCGCCCTCGGCCGGCGGCCCGATCGGCGATCAGCCCGGGGCCCGCGCGCTGCTGACGGTGTTGGAGGCCACCGCCGCGGGGCTGGACGGCGACCGGGCGCAGGCACTGCTGACCGGGCCGATCGGCCGGGTCGATCCGGTGTCGCTGCGTCAGCTGCGCCGCGCGTTACGCCGCCACGACGCCGACCTGGCCGATGCGCTCACCGGTCCGGCGCCCACACAAAGAAATCGGCTGCCGGCGACACTGGCCAAGCCGGTCCACCGGGTGCGGGCGGTGCTGGCCGCCGCGGCCCGCAGCCACCGCCGCCATCACGATCCGCGCTACACGCTGTGGCAGGCCTGGGAGCGCAGCGGACTGCAGCGGCGCTGGTGCAACGCCGCCGAGCGCGGCGGGGTCGACGGTGCGCTCGCCGAGCGGAACCTGGCCGCGGTCACCGCCCTGTTCGATCTCGCCGAGGCCTACGTGGCCCGTACCGCCGGGGCATCGTTGCGCGGCCTGCTCGACCATGTCGGCGCCCTGCAGTTGCCCCCGGTCGCCGGCGGCGGCCCCGGCGGTGAGGCGGTGGCGGTGCTCAGCCCGCACGCCGCGCTGGACCGGGACTGGGAGATGGTCGTCATCGCCGGGTTGCAGGACGGCCTGTGGCCCAACACCACACCCCGCGGGGGCGTGCTGGGCACCCAACGGCTGCTCGACGTCCTCGACGGACTCGGTGACGAGGTGTCCGCACGTGCCCCGCTGCTCGCCGAGGAACGCCGGCTGCTCATCGCGGCGATGGGCCGGGCCCGACGGCGGCTGCTGATCACCGCCGTCGACAGCGACGCCGGCGACCAGGCGAGTCTGCCGTCGCCGTTCGTCGCCGAACTGGCCGCCCACGCCGGCGGGGACACCGCGCAGCCGCCGCGGCCGCAGCCCGCCCCGCCGGTGCTCTCGACGGCGGGTGTGGTCGGTCGTCTGCGGGCAGCGGTGTGTGCACCGGACGGTGCCCTCGATGATGCCGAGCGGAACTGCGCCGCAGCACAATTGGCCCGGCTGGCCGCCGCCGGGGTGCCGGGGGCGGACCCGTCGCAATGGCACGGCCTGACCGATGTCAGCACCGACGAGCCGCTGTGGTCCGGCGACGAGCACACCGTGAACCTCAGCCCGTCGACGCTGCAGACCCTGGCGGACTGCCCGCTGCGCTGGCTGGCCGAACGCCACGGCGGCACCGGTACCCGTGCGCTGAACTCAACCCTCGGATCGGTGGTGCACGCCCTGGTCGCGGACTCCGCCCAAAGCGAGGCCCAACTGGTCGCCGAGCTGGAAAACCTTTGGGCCGCTTTGCCGTTCGACTCGCCCTGGTATGCCGCCAACGAACTGGAGCGCCATCGCAGCATGCTGGCCGCGTTCGTCGCGTGGCACGGTGCGACCCGCCACGAACTCACCGAGGTCGGCACCGAGGTCGAGTTGGACGGGGTCGTCGCCGAGGCCGTCGACGGGATACCCGCGGTGCGGGTGCGCGGCCGTATCGACCGACTCGAGCGCGACGCCCAGGGCCGGCTGGTGGTCGTCGACGTCAAGACCGCCAAGACCCCGGTCAGCAAGGACGACGCCCAACGCCACGCCCAGCTGGGCCTCTACCAGTTGGCGGTGTCGGCGGGCCTGCTGGGCGACGACGGCGGCGACCAGCCGGGCGGTGGACGGCTGGTCTACGTCGGCAAACCCTGCGCCGCCGGGGCCACCGAACGCGAACAGACCGCGCTGGGCCCCGACGACACCGCCGGCTGGCAGCAGGCGGTGCGCGATGCCGCGGCTGCCACCGCCGGCCCGCAGTTCGTGGCCCGGGTCAACGACGGCTGCACGCACTGCCCGCTGCGGCCGTCCTGCCCGGCCCACGCGACGGAGCAGTCATGACCCACAGCCCCGCCGAACTGGCTGCCGCGCTGGGTGTTCCGGCCCCCACCGACGAGCAGGCAGCGGTGATCGCCGCCCCGCCCGGCCCGCTGGTGGTGGTCGCCGGCGCCGGAGCCGGCAAGACCGAGACGATGGCCGCCCGGGTGGTGTGGCTGGTCGCCAACGGCTACGCCGATCCGGGGCAGGTGCTCGGTCTGACATTCACCCGTAAGGCCGCCGGGCAGCTGCTGCGGCGGGTCCGCTCGCGGCTGGCGCGGCTG
>JBFYOR010000285.1:0-2842 GCA_041303695.1 Mycobacterium sp.
GCCGACAAGACCCGGCGCCGCCTGCGCCGCTGACCCGATCAGAGGACTGTCAGGGCGGCCCGCAGCGGCAGATCGACCTCGATATCGGAGATGTCCACCACGCCGATCGCCGCGTTCGCGAAGATCGAGGACCAGCTGATGATCTGCAGGGTCAGCGAATCGCCGGCACCCACCGTGTAGGCGATGTCGTTGAGCGCCACCGAGACCGTCCGTTCCCGGCCGTCGAGGGTGACCGGGATCGCGGTGACGTTATTGCCGACCACCAGACCGGTGGCGTCGTCCACGAGTTGGGCATAGACGGCCCCGCCGGTACCCAGGCCCCGGTAGGTGAAGCTCACCTGGGGTGCGCCCACGATCTGTTCCCCCGGCGCCGGAGTCAGCGCGACGTTGATCGCATTACCCGCCTCGGTGGGGAAGATCAGGCTCACCGGGAAGCCGACGCTCGGACTGGGAGACGACGGACCTGAGCCACCGAGGATCGGGATGATGCCCAGCGTGCCGCCGTCACCGGTCGTGCTGTACCCGATGGGCTTGAGGAACCCGGACTGGAAGGGCAGCAGATCGGAGGAGTAGTAGTCGCCCTCCTGATCCCACCACTGGAACGCCGGGATCGCATCGGCGAGGCTGCCGTCTTCGGCGACGTACTGGTCGAGCCAGGCCAAGGTCTGCGCGAACAGTAAACTCTGCTGGTTCTCAGGCGGCGGGGTCAGGCAGGCGCCATGGCCGCCGCAGAACCACGCCAACTTCACCTCGGTGTCGAACGGGTTGCCGAAAATGGTTTGGGCGTTGAACACCGACTGGTCCAGCGGGAACAGCGCGTCGACGGTGCCCTGCATCAGCAGCGTCGGGGCCTTGAGCTGATTGAGTAGCGTGGTCGGTCCGCTGCTGGTCAGGACGGCCTGTGCGGTCTGGGTCAGGAAGCCGAACAACGACCCGGTCAGCACTCCCGCATAGATCTGGTTGTTGATCCGCGCGCCGGCCTGCACCAGATCGAGAAGCAGCAGGGCCGCCCAGGCCGTCTTGAAGGTCTCGTTGGGGTACAGCGCGTCCATCAGTGAGTACCAGTTGCCGTTGGGCACGATGGCATCGATGCGTGGGTCGGTGCTGGCGGCGACCATCTGAATCCCGCCGCCGTATGAACCACCCACCATGCCGACTGCGGGATCGTCGGTGCTACCGGGTTCGAGTTCGACCAGCGGATTCCCAGCCGCCCAACTGACGATCGCGGAGACGTCCCGACCCTCGAAGAACGGGTTGTCGAGTTGCAGGACTCCGCCGGAGGCGAATTCCCCTCGGGGATCCCAGGTGATGACGTTATATCCCGCGTCACGCATGACAGCGACTCCGGGAACTGAGCCGAAGGTGCCTTCCAGGTTGTAGGGGTCGGTTTCACCCGGCGAGCCCAGACCCGGGCCGTTGAGCACGGTGGGGGCGGTCTCGTCGTCGGCGATGCCGCTGGCGGGGAAGAAGTTGGTGCTGATCGGGGTGCCGTCGAACGAGATCACGTCATAGGTGAACGCCACCGGGGTGTCACCCGGCGCCAGGGCCGCCACGTTGACGCTGACGGTGGCCACCACCGAGGAACCGATGATGGGTGCCAGCAGGTCACTGATCAGCGGCAGCTTCTGCAGCAGGTCGATGACGGGCGCGGCCACCAGTCCGATCAGCGGAATGTTGATCAGGAAATTGTTGAAGTCGGTGACCTCGCTGACCCGTACCCGGAACTCCTCGGTGCCCTTGAGGCCACCGTCGAGCCAGCTGGCGTAGGGCAGGACGGTGAAGCTCTGAGGGTTGGGGCCACCCGGAATGGGCACCGTGCCCAGGGTGATCTTGCCGCCGTTGTCACCAAAACCGCACGGCATCGTCGACCCGGCAGCCGAGCAGCCGCTCTCCACCGGGGTAAAGGTCAGCGCCAGTCCGCGCGAACTGGTCGCATTCAACGTGCCCTGGATGACGCCGTCCACGAGGGGCAGCACGGTCGGGTCGACGGTGAGACCGCCACTGCTCACCTCTTGCGACGACGTCACCGAGGCGACCTGGTTGGCGGTTGCCGCTGCGCTCAGCGGCTGGCGGCGCGCGAAGGCCAGCAGCGCCCATTCCAGCGGCGAGTCCGCCGGGAAGATCGGGTCGGTGCCGGCGCCGTCGGCAAGGCCGTTGTCGGCCTCGGACAGGAAGGCCGACACCTCGTCGGCGGGAGCCGGGACGGGTTCGGGTGCGGGTTCCGTCACCGCGACGGCAATCGCCGCGGGTGCAACGATCTCGGTCGAGGCGGGGAGGGGACTGCTCACCGGGTTGGCGATCACGGGCGCGGCCTTGCGAACAGCCGCCGGCGCTACCACTGACGGCACCGGCGCCGGGTCGGTCTCGATCGTCACCGATGCCGGCCCATCCGGGATGGACGGACCTGCCGGCTTCGGCGGAGCCTCAGAGCGAGAGTTGCGTTGCTGGCGGGTGCGGCTCTCCGCACGGGCAGCGGCAGGCGCCTTGGCTGCGGCCGTGCGGCCACGCGGCGGCGCCGCCGAGTCGTCGGAACTGGACGCCCGCGGGGTGGACTCTGAACCCGGGTCGGACGTCTCGGCCCAGGCCGCCCCAGCCCCGGAGAAAGCGGCCGCTCCTACCCCCAGCGCCACTGCCAATCCGCCGACCCGACCGACAAACCGTGAAGCGCCCATGTGTTTCCCTCCAGAAGCTGCCAGAACCTGAGGGAACAGTAACGCCGCTCAGTCTCGTCTTAAGGAGGTTCGCCGGAATCGTCAGGGCAGTAGCGGCTCGGCGGCCCGGGTCGTCACCAGATGGAGAAGTCGGTCGACCCGATTCCGTAGGGATCGTCGAACCCGTAGTT
>JBFYOR010000286.1:0-2601 GCA_041303695.1 Mycobacterium sp.
TCAGACCCCGGCGTAGGAGTGCAACCCGACCGTCACCAGGTTGATGAAGAACAGGTTGAACACCATCGCGGCGAAGCCGACGATATTGATCCAGGCCGCCTTCTTGTCCCGCCAGCCGGCCGTCGAGCGGGCGTGCAGGTACGCCGCGTAAATCACCCAGGCGATGAACGACACCGTCTCCTTGGGGTCCCAGCCCCAGTAGCGGCCCCAGGCCTCCTCGGCCCAGATGGCACCGAAGATCACTCCGAAGCCGAACACCGGGAAGCCGAAGACGGTGGTGCGGTAGGCGATGCGGTCCAAGGTCTGGGCGTCGGGCAGCCGGGAGGTGATCCGGGCCAGGACGCCGGGCCGACCGGGTTCGTCGTACTTCGACATCTTCAGCAGGAAGAGGATGCTGGCCACCCCGGCGACCAGGAACACCCCGGAGCCCAGGCTCACCACCGAAACGTGGATGGGCAGCCAGTAGGACTGCAGCGCGGGCATCACCGGCGCGGCGTGGGTGTAGAGCCACTTGCCCGACACCGTCAGCAGGACCAGAACCGGAAGCAGGACGAACACCCACAGCGCCCGGAACTGCGGCTTGCGCAGCACAACGGCCGCGGCGAGAAGACCGCAGAAGCAGGTCAGGTTGATGAACTCGTACATGTTGCCCCACGGCGCCCGCGAGGTGGCCATCCCGCGCAGCACGATGCAGGCGAACAACAGGGCGATACCGAGGTAGACCAGACCCAGCCCGGCCTTGCCCGTGCGTTCGGCCAACGGGGTCGCCGGGGCCTGGACCACCACGCCGGGGCGGTCGAGGTCCGCGGGCCCGAACGTCGTCGGCCCGGCGGAGACCAGTTCACGCTCCTCGACCCGACGGACCCGGCTGGAGGCCAGTTCGACGGCGAGCATCAGCAGTGCCAGCACCAGGACGATGACCGACCAGGTGAACGCCAGGTCCGAGTACCGGGACAGGCCGATGTCGATGTCGGTATTCATGAAGCCTCCGTCAGGAACCGCCGGCTGAGCTTGTCGAACTCACCGCCCCAGCCGGAGTTGTCGGTGCGCGCAAGTCCGCCCAACTCAATGCTCACCGTACCTGGGCCGGATTTCATCCCCGAGTCGCTGCGCTCCTGCCCGCCATCCCCCGTAATGCGGACCCATACCCGGCGCCGGCGCACGATCAGCGACACCATCAGCCCGCCCATCATCGTCAACGAGGACACCAGCACCCACAGCTGCCCGGGATCGTGCGAGACCTGCAGGTTGACGAACGAGGTGGCTCCGTCGAAACGCACCACCGTGCCGTCATCGAGCTTCACCTCCTGACCTACGTCGAGGTTGACCCGCTTGAGCTTGGTCAGCCGTCTCTGCTCGATGAGTCGATGGTCGAGGTTGAACAGCGACTGCGGCCGGCCGGTGTCCAGCCCGGCGTCCCCGCGGTAGATGTCGATCGCGACCGCGGGGTCGTTCATGGCGGGGAACTTCGATGACAGCAGCTTGCCGTCCATCTGCTGGGTGGGCGCGAACAGTCCGGTGATCGCGATCTGGTGCTTACGCCGTTCATCGTCGGCGTACAGGCCCGCCGGCGGGTCGAACCGCAGCGTGCCCGACGACAGCAGGCTCTGCGGGTCGTCCGGCTGGAACTGAATGGTCTGGGTCCGCTGCTGCCCGTCCGGGAACGTCACGGTGAAGGTGGGCGCGTAGCCGTGGCCCTGCAGGTACACCCGGTCGCCGCCGACCCGCAGCGGATGGTTGACCTCCAGCCGGTAGGGCTTCCAGGTGCCGGTCTGCAGATCGGGCCCGGCCTGGTAGTCGATGTTCGACGCGAACGAGGTCGCCTGCCCGGTCGGCAGGTACTCGGCCTGAAAGTCGTTGACCCGGATGCACATCGGGTACAGCGCGGTGCCGTCCACATTGTTGCCGGCCCGGAAAGAGTCGTAGGCCGCCGGCGATGCCGAGCAGAATCCGGGCCCGCCGTTGGCGACGACGATGACATTGCCCTCGTAGCTGAACAGCTTGCCGACCGCGACGGCGGCCAGCAGGCCCAGCAGCGAGAAGTGGAAGACGATATTGCCGAACTCGCGCAGATAGCCCTTCTCCGCGGATATCTCGACGACGTCGCCCTCGGTGCGGGTGACCCGCCGCCATCCGCGCAACTGCTCGGAGATCCGGGCGGCGACGAGTTCCGGTGAGCCGGCGACGGACGCTTCGGCGTGCTTGGGCAGCCGGCTGAGATTGCGCGGCGCGGGCACCGGGGTGGCCCGCATGCTGCGCAGGTGCTCGAGGATGCGCGGAGTCAGACAGCCCACCAGCGAGACGAACAGCAGCGCGTAGATGGCGGTGAACCAGAAACTGGAGAACACGTCGAACAGTTGCAGGCGGTCCAGCCACGGCCCCAGGGTCGGATGCTGACCCAGGTACTGCTGGACCTTGGACTCGTTGAGACTGCGCTGGGGCAGTAGTGCGCCGGGCACCGCGCCGAGGGCGAGCAGGAACAGCAGCACCAGGGCGGTGCCCATCGAGGTGAGCGCCCGCCACCCCTTCAACGCGAGCAGACGCAAACGCCCCGTACGCCTCGGCGTGTCGGGGCCGTTTGCGACTGCTCGCGGGGGGGCG
>JBFYOR010000287.1:0-4862 GCA_041303695.1 Mycobacterium sp.
TCCAACGGTGGACCGCCGGCGGCCGGATCCAGCACGGATTCGACCGTCAGTCCCAGCAACTCGGCCAGCGCGTCGGAGACGCCGGGCGCGGCGGCGTCGGCGTTGGTGTGGGCGGTGAACAGTGCTGCGCCGCGTCGGATCAGCCGGTGGATCAGCGCACCCTTGGGGGTGCTCGCGGCGACGGTGTCCACCCCACGCAGCAGCAGTGGGTGGTGCGCCAGCAGCAGACCGCGGGGACCGATGGTGTCCACCACCGCCGCGGTGGCATCCACGGCAACGGTCACGGAGTCGATCGGATCATCCGGGTCGCCGCAGACCAGTCCCACCGAATCCCAGTCATGCGCCAGACCCGGCGGATAGGCGTCATCCAGGACCGCGATCACCTCGGCCAACCGCACACTCATCGCAGACCCTCCGCAACGGCAGCCACCAACACCGGCCAGTCCGGGCGTACCGCAGCCCGCAGATGATCCGGCGGCATCCCGACGAAGGTGTCACAGCGCCGCACCGCAATCCCGTTGGCTTCCAGATGCTTGCGCATCAGCGCGGCATCCGGCACGGCGAACGTCACGAACGGCGCGCGGCCCTCAATCACATCCAGGCCCAGGCCGTTCAGCGCGGCCGCCAGCTGCGCCCGCAGGCCCGACAACGCCGTCGCACCGGCCTGCGCCTGCTCAACGGCCGCCGGTGCGCAGCATGCGGCGATGGCCTCCAACTGCAGCGTGCCCAGCGGCCAGTGCGGGCGTCGCGCGGCCAACCGGGCCAGCACCTCGGGGGCTCCCAGCGCATACCCGACCCGAAGTCCGGCCAACGACCAGGTCTTGGTCAGGCTGCGCAGCACCACCAGATCGGCCAGCCCCAGATCGGCCACCGACTCCGGCTCGTCCGGCACCGCGTCGGCGAACGCCTCGTCGACCACCACCAGCCGGCCCGGCCGGCGCAGCCCGAGCACCGATTCGCGCGGGTGCAACACCCCGGTCGGGTTGGTCGGGTTACCCAGCACCACCAGATCAGCGGCATCCGGGATCACCGCGTCGGCGAGCCGGAACGGTGCCGGGAGGATCACCTGCCGCAGCGGAATTCCGGCGGCCGCCAGGACGGCCTCGGGTTCGGTGAACGACGGCGCGATCAGCGCGGCCAGCCGCGGCTGCAGGGCGGGCAGCAGGGCGAAACCCTCCGATCCGCCGGCCAGCAGCAGCACGTTGTCCTCCGGCACGCCGTGCCGACGGGCCACGGCGGCGGTGGCCGCGTCGTGATCGGCGGCGGCGGGATAGCCGGCGAGATCGGGCAGCCGGTCGGCCAGCCGCCGGAGCAGCCAGTCCGGTGGTCCACCGTGGCGGACGTTGACGGCGAAGTCGAGCAGGCCGGGGGCCGCCGCCTGATCGCCGTGGTAGCGCGAACCGGGGCGTACCTGCCTGCCCACAGCCCGATCACTCACCAGAAGCACAGTAGTCGCCGGGGCGGTCGGCCAAGCCGACGATGCGTCCCGGCATCGGTCAGCGACAATGGAGCGGTGAGCCCCCTAGCCGCCGGCACCGGTCCGCAGTTGGTGATCTTCGATCTCGACGGCACCCTCACGGATTCGGCCGACGGCATCGTGGCCAGTTTTCGGCACGCCCTGACCGAGGTCGGCGCCGAGCCGCCCGAGGGCGACCTGGCCGGCCGGATCGTCGGGCCGCCCATGCACCACACCATGGCGGAAATGGGCCTCGGCGATCGCGTGGACGACGCGGTCGCCGCCTACCGGGCCGACTACACCAGTCGCGGCTGGGCGATGAACACGGTGTTCGACGGCGTCACCGAGTTGTTGTCCGACCTGCGGCAGGCCGGGGTACGGCTGGCGGTGGCCACCTCCAAGGCCGAGCCGACCGCCCTGCGCATCCTCGAACACTTCGACATGGCGGGTCACTTCGATGTGATCGCCGGTGCCAGCCTGGATGGGACCCGCGCCGCGAAGTCCGAGGTGCTGGCCCATGCGCTGTCCCAGCTGCGACCGCTGCCCGATCGGGTGCTGATGGTGGGCGACCGCGCCCACGACGTGGATGGTGCAGCCGAGCACGGCATCGCTACCGTGGTGGTGGGCTGGGGATACGGCGGGGCCGACTTCGCCGGGCGCGTCGGCACCGAGCCCGCGGCCCATGTCGCCACGATGGCCGAACTGCGGGAGGTGCTCGGTGTCTGAACCCGACGATCCGCTGCACGTCACCTTCGTGTGTTCGGGCAACATCTGCCGCTCACCGATGGCCGAGAAAATGTTCGCCCATCAGATCCGCGAACGCGGACTGGCCGCCGCGGTCCGGGTGACCAGCGCGGGTACCGGGGACTGGCATGCCGGCGACGGCGCCGACGCCCGCGCGGTGCGGGTGCTGCGCGACCGCGGCTACCCGTCCGAACACCGCGCCGCCCACCTCGGCGCGGACCATCTGGCCGCCGACATGGTGGTGGCGTTGGGACGCAACCACCTTCGGCTGCTCGCCGACTATGGCGTACCGCCGGAGCGTCTTCGCATGCTGCGCTCGTTCGACCCCCGTTCGGGCGCCCACGCCCTCGACGTCGAAGACCCCTACTACGGGGAACACGCCGACTTCGAGGATGTGTTCACCGTCATCGAGGTGGCCCTGCCGGGTCTGCATCTGTGGGTTGACGCGCAGTTGGCCGGCCGGGATGCCGCCGTGGCGGGGGGTACGCACTGATGCGCCGGCTGGCTTTCCTGTTGCGGCCCGGATGGATCGCCCTGGCACTGGTGGTGGCGGCGTTCACCTATCTGGCTTTCACCGTGCTGGCACCGTGGCAGCTGGGCAAGAATACCGCGACCTCCCGGGAGAACCAGCAGATCGAGGCGTCCCTGAAGGCCGATCCGGTGCCGGTGACAACCTTTCTGCCACAGCAGGATTCGTCGGCCCCGGATGCACAGTGGCGCCGCGTCACCGCGACCGGCCGATACCTGCCCGAGACCCAGGTGCTGGTCCGGCTGCGGGTGATCGGCGCGGCCCCGGCCTATGAGGCGCTCGCCGCATTCGCGGTGGACGGCGGCCCCACCGTTCTGGTCAACCGCGGCTACATGGCCCCTGAACAGGGCACCGCGGCCCCGCCGATCCCCGCACCCCCGACCGGCACCGTGAGCATCACCGCACGGCTGCGCGACTCGGAGACCGCGCCGACCGAGGGTCGGCAGCCGTTCACCGAGGCAGGCTTCCAGCAGGTGTACAACATCGACACCAGCCAGGTCGCCGCACTCGTCAAGACCCCGTTGACCGGCTCCTACATGCAGTTGACGGAAGACCAGCCGGGGGCGCTCAAGGCGCTGCCGCTCCCCCAACTCGATGCCGGGCCGTTCCTGTCCTACGGGATCCAGTGGATCGCCTTCGGTATCGTCGCCCCGCTGGGCCTGGGCTACTTCCTGTACGCCGAACTGCGGATACGCCGCCGGGAGGCCGCCGCACGGAACCAGGCCGAATCCCAGGCGGAATCCCGGGCCGCCGCCGGAATCCCCGCCCAGCCGGTCACCGTGGAGGAGAAGCTCGCCGACCGGTACGGACGCCGGCGCTGAGGGCCACCGCCACCGCCACCGCGGCAGCCTGAACCGACTGCGACAGCCGGACCGCCCGGCGCAGCTCACCCACCCCCGGGTCGGCCCCGTCGCCGAGCGTCGGGCGGATCTCCAACTCGTGACGGTACTGGGTCGGGCCACCCAGCCGGACGCCGAGCGCGCCGGCGAACGCGGCCTCCGCCACGCCGGCGTTGGGACTCGGGTGACGTCCGGCGTCGCGCCGCCAGGCCCGCGCCGCACCAGCCGCCGAGCCGTCGACCAGGCCTGCGCAAACCACCACCAGAGCGCCGGTCAGCCTGGCCGGCAGGTAGTTGGCGATATCGTCGAGTCGGGCTGCCGCCCAACCGAATCGAGCGTAACGCGGCGACCGGTTACCGATCATCGCGTCGAGGGTGTTGATTCCGCGATAGGCCAACACGCCCGGCAGTCCGGTGACCGCCGCCCAGAACAGCGGCGCGACTGCAGCGTCGGAGGTGTTCTCGGCCACCGATTCGCACGCCGCGCGAGCCAGGCCCGGTCCGTCCAGAACCGCGGGGTCGCGACCGCACAGCGACGGCAGCAGGTCCCTGGCACCGTCGAGGTCCCCGGCGCCGAGCCGATCGGCCATCGTCGACCCGGTTCCGGCCAGGGTGGTTCCGCCCAGCGCCACCCAGGTGGCCGCGGCGGTCAGCGCCGCTGTCGTCGGGCCGGACCGAACCCACCGCGACACCAGCGCACCGACGCCGGCCAGCCCACCCACCAGAGCCGCGGTGTGCACCACCCCGGCCGCCTTGTTGTCCCGGTAGCTGAATCTTTCAAGAGTTGTTGCGCACCAACCGAACCCCGCCACCGGATGACCCCGTCGCGGGTCGGCCAACAGTATGTCCGCGGCGTAACCGATCGCGATTCCGGCCGTTGCCCACCGGTCGCGCGCTATCACCCCGGCAGCTTCTCACACATGGTCTACTGCTCTCACAAGCCCAACGGAAGCTGAGCCATGCCAGATCGAATCCTCAAAGCCGGGACCGTCATCACCATGGACCCGGGCTGCCCCCGGGCCGAGGCAGTGGCTGTCACGAACGGCCGCATCGCCGCCGTCGGATCGCTCGCGCAGTGCCGCGCGGCGGCTCCGGACGCCGAGGTGATCGACACCGGGGCGGCGGCCCTGCTGCCCGGTCTGGTGGAACCGCACAGCCACCCGCTGATGAGCGGTGTCGCCCTGAACGCACCGGCCCGCAACATCACGCCGTTCACCGATCCACGGTGGTCGGATGTCGAGAAGGTGTTCGCCACCGCGATCGCCGAAAGCGATCCCGGCACACCCCTGTTGTTC
>JBFYOR010000288.1:0-4388 GCA_041303695.1 Mycobacterium sp.
CGCGGACACCCGCGGGTACGCCTACGACCGCCGCGACGTGACGGGTCGCCAGCTGGCCAACGTGTATGCGCAGACCCTCGGCACCATCTTCACCGAGCAGGCCAAGCCCTACGAGGTCGAACTGTGCGTCGCCGAGGTGGCGCACTATGGGGAGACCAAGCCCCCAGAGCTTTACCGGATCACCTACGACGGGTCGATCGCTGACGAGCCGCACTTTGTGGTGATGGGTGGTACCACCGAGCCAATCATCAACGCGCTCAAAGAGTCCTACTCGGAGAACGCCGAGCTCGCGGAGGCGGTGCGAATCGCCGTGGATGCATTGCGGACCGGCATTGCGAGCACTGCGGGCAACGCCACCCCGGCCGCCGAGCCGAGGGTGCTCGGGCCATCCACCCTGGAGGTGGCGATTCTCGACGTCAACCGTCCGCGGCGCGCCTTCCGGCGCATCACCGGCGCGGCATTGGAGACCGTGTTACCAGCGGTGCCGGGTTCCGACGCCGCGCCTGCAGCAGCCGAGTCCGCGGAAGCGGCCGACGGGCAAGCCTGACGGCGGTCAGCGCACGCAGTTGCTCAGCGAACGGGCGCCGTAAATCGGCGGCGCCACTTCAGGCGCGGCGCACTGGGTGTAGGAGATGTTCTCGATGCGCTGGGCCGGGGTGTCCGGAGACTCCGGTTCCGGCACGCTCCAGCTGAAGACCACGACGACGACCGCCGCCAGTGCGGTCAAAGCCACCCACACTGCGCGGCCGAGGGTCATCGGAGTCACACGCGCCAGCCTAAGCGCAATGTCGCGGGTGGGAGAACCCACCACGCCGAGGCAGGATTCTTTGCTCAAATCGTGACCCTCGCTGCGCCGCGGGATTGCTGCCGCAATGATCCGGTCCGGTGGCCGGGCCGGTTCGACCGCAGGGCGCGCCGACCAACTTGTCAGACGGGCACACCGGCCAACCAGTAGGCTCGCAAGAGTGCAGCGCAGAATCATGGGCATCGAAACGGAGTTCGGTGTCACCTGCACGTTCCACGGTCACCGGCGGCTCAGCCCGGACGAGGTGGCCCGCTACCTGTTTCGCCGGGTGGTGTCCTGGGGCCGCAGCTCCAATGTGTTCCTGCGCAACGGCGCACGGCTGTACCTCGACGTCGGTAGCCACCCGGAGTACGCCACCGCCGAATGCGACAACCTGATCCAGCTCGTGACCCACGACCGGGCCGGCGAGCGGGTTCTCGAGGACCTGCTCATCGACGCCGAGCAGCGGCTGGCCGACGAGGGCATCGGCGGAGACATATACCTGTTCAAGAACAACACCGACTCCGCCGGGAACTCCTACGGCTGCCACGAGAACTACCTGATCGTCCGTGCCGGCGAGTTCTCCCGGATCTCCGATGTGCTGTTGCCGTTCCTGGTCACCCGCCAGTTGATCTGCGGCGCCGGCAAAGTACTGCAGACCCCCAAGGCCGCCACGTTCTGCCTGTCCCAGCGCGCCGAGCACATCTGGGAGGGCGTCTCCAGCGCCACCACCCGGTCCCGCCCGATCATCAACACCCGCGACGAGCCGCACGCCGACGCTGAGAAATACCGCAGACTGCACGTGATCGTCGGTGACTCCAATATGAGCGAGACGACCACCATGCTCAAGGTCGGCACAGCCGGGCTGGTTCTGGAGATGATCGAGGCAGGGGTGCCGTTCCGCGACTTCTCGCTCGACAATCCGATCCGGGCCATCCGCGAAGTCAGTCACGATCTGACCGGGCGGCGGCCGGTGCGGCTGGCCGGCGGACGCCAGGCCAGCGCGCTGGACATTCAGCGTGAGTACTACTCCCGTGCGGTCGACTATATGCAGTCCCGCGAGCCGAATACCCAGCTCGAACAGGTCATCGATCTGTGGGGCCGCCAACTCGACGCGGTGGAGAGCCAGGACTTCGCCAAGGTCGACACCGAAATCGACTGGGTGATCAAGCGCAAGCTGTTCAGTCGCTACCAGGACCGCTACAACATGGAGCTGTCCCACCCCAAGATCAGCCAGTTGGATCTGGCGTACCACGACATCAAACGCGGCCGTGGTGTGTTCGACCTGCTGCAGCGCAAAGGCCTGGCCGCCCGGGTCACCACCGACGAAGAGATCGATGCGGCCGTCGACACCCCGCCCCAGACCACCCGGGCCAAGCTCCGCGGTGAGTTCATCAGCGCCGCCCAGGCGGCGGGCCGTGACTTCACCGTCGACTGGGTTCATCTGAAACTCAACGACCAGGCCCAACGCACCGTGTTGTGCAAGGATCCGTTCCGCTCCAGCGACGAGCGGGTCAAACGGCTCATCGCCAGCATGTAACGCAGTACCGGCATGTGGCTGCAGGGTAGAAAGCCTGACTGCGGCTAAGGTGGGCCACCGTGGCGCCTACCAAGATCTCCAAGGTCGAGCGGCTGATGAATCTCGTCATCGCACTGCTGTCGACACACGGGTATCTGACGGCCGACCGCATCCGGGCCAGCGTCATCGGCTACGGCGAATGTCCCTCCGACGAGGCGTTCTCCCGGATGTTCGAGCGGGACAAGAGCGAACTGCGAGACCTCGGCATCCCACTGGAGACCGGGAGAGTGTCCTCGATTGACCCGACCGAGGGCTACCGCATCAAACGCGGCGCCTATGCCCTGCCCGATATCGACCTGACGCCCGACGAGGCGGCCGCGGTCGCAGTGGCGACCAAGCTGTGGGAATCCCCGGAGCGAATCCGGGCAGCCCAGAGTGCGGTACTGAAGCTGCGAGCCGCCGGGGTGGACGTCGACCCGGCCGACGAGGTGACGATCAGCACCGGCGCCGGGCCGACCGGGTTGCGCGGCTCGGAAGCCGTTCTGGGAGAGCTGTTGTCGGCCATTGACGCTCGGCAAGTGGTCCAGTTCCAGCATCGTCCGACCCCGGTAGGGGCCTACGCCACCCGCACCGTCGAGCCGTGGGGTGTCGTGACGGCCCGCGGCCGCTGGTACCTGGTGGGCCACGACCGCGACCGCGACGCCATCCGGGTATTCCGGCTGTCGCGGATCACCGAACCGAAGGCCGTGGGTGCCCGCGGTGATGTCAGCCAACCCGACGGAGTGGACCTGAGAGCCGCTGTCGATCAGGCGATCGGCGAGGCGGCCAACGGCGGACACGCCACGGTGTGGGTGGCCGACGGGCGTGCGACCGCGCTGCGGCGGGCGGGCCGGTCGACCGGCCGCCGCACCATCGCCGGCCGCGACGGTGAGGTCTTCGACATCGACGCGGGCGCATTGGATTGGCTGGCCCGCGAGGTCACCGGCTACGGCGCCGACGCCCTGGTGCTCGAACCACAGTCACTGCGCGAGGACGTCCTCGCCAGGCTGACCGCGCAGGCAGGCCCGCGCCCATGACGCCGGTATCCAACCGCCTGGTGCGGCTGCTGAACATGGTCCCGTACTTTCAGGCCAACCCGCGGATCACCTACGCCAAGGCCGCTTCCGATCTGGGTGTGTCGGTCAAACAACTGGAGCAGGACCTCGATCAGCTGTGGTTGTGTGGGCTGCCCGGCTACGGACCCGGCGACCTGATCGACTTCGAGTTCTCCGGCGGCACCATCAAAGTCACCTTCTCGGCCGGGATGGACCAGCCGCTGCGGCTGACATCGCCGGAAGCGACCGCCCTGCTTGTCGCCTTACGCGCACTGTCCGATATCCCCGGCGTGGTCAACCCGGCTGCGGCCCGCAGCGCGATCGCCAAGATCGAAGCCGCCGCCGGGACCGTCGTCGACGACGATGCGGTGGCCGCCGAGGACGAGCCGGCGCCGGCCGAGGCCGAGGCTGCGGCGGCAGTGCGCGAAGCGGTCCGCGACGGCCGGGCGGTCACGATCGAGTACTACTCGGCCTCCCGCGACGCCCTGTCGGCACGGGTGGTCGACCCGATCCGGGTGGTTCTGGTCGGCGACCACAGCTATCTGGAGGCCTGGTGCCGGGAGGCCGAAGGCGTTCGGCTGTTCCGCTTCGACCGCATCGTCGATGCCCGGGTGCTCGACGAACCGTCGGCACCGCCGGCGCCGGTCGCCGACCAGCCGCCGCATACGGCGATCTTCGACGCCGACCCATCCCTGCCGTCGGCCACCCTGCGGATCGCACCGCGGGCGGCCTGGATGCTCGAGTACTTCCCGATGCGGGTACTCCGGGAACTGCCCGGCGGCTCCTGCGAGGCAGCGATGACCTACGCGGCCGAGGATTGGATGGCCCGCCAGTTACTCGGGTTCGGTGCCGACGTCGAGGTACTGGCACCAGAGTCGCTGATCGGCCGCGTTCGCCGAGCCGCGACCGAAGCGCTGGCGGCCTACGCAGCCGCCGAGAACAGAGACGACAGCTGAGTCCCGGCCCCGCCGGCCAGCGGGCCGGGTAGCAT
>JBFYOR010000289.1:0-5203 GCA_041303695.1 Mycobacterium sp.
AGGAGCTTGCGGATCAGCCCAAAGTTGTGGCTAGCACCGGGGTGCGGTTCGCCTTCGATGACGAGCAGCAGCAGTTGAGGGCCGCAGTGCGAAAGTTCTGCGCCGACAATTTCGGCGACGCAGCGGTGCGCCGCCTGATGGAGTCCGGAGACTGCTTCGACACCGCGGTGTGGCGCCGACTCGGCTCCGAACTCGGCGTCCTGGGGATGTCGGTACCCGAGGCGGACGGCGGTGCCGGCGGCTGCCTGGTGGACCAGGCGGTCGCGGTCGAGGAGTTCGGTGCCACGTTGGCGGGCGGTCCGCTCTTCGGCACGGTCTATCTGGCCATTCCGGCTCTGGTGGCCTGCCCGGCCGGTCCGGCTCGCACCGAGTTGCTGAGTGCCCTGGTCGACGGCGAGAGCACCGCCGCGTTCGCCGTGGCCGACGTTGCCGGTGCGTTTGATCCGGGCCGGGTGACCGTCAGCGTCGACGCGGACCGGATCACCGGGACCGCCGGGTGTGTGGTCGACGCCACCGCCGCGGACGTGCTCCTGGTCGCGGCCAGGGGATCAGCGGGCGTGGGTTTGTACGCGGTGGACGCGACCGCCGCCCAACGCACACCGCTGGTCACCATGGACCACACCCGGCCGCAGGCCGCCGTGGTTTTCGAGCACGCTCCCGCCCGCTTGCTCGCCGGACCCGACGAGGCCGGCCGGGTCATCACCCACGCTCTCCAGGTCGGCTCCGCATTGCTGGCGGTCGAACAGGTCGGCGCCGCCCAGCACCTGCTGGACCTGTCCGTGGAGTACGCGAAGTCGCGATTACAGTTCGGCCGGCAGATCGGCTCGTTCCAGGCGGTCAAACACCGGCTCGCCGACATGCTCGTCGACCTCGAGCACGCCCGGTCGACGGCCTACCACGCCGTGTGGGCGCTGACCGACGGCTCCGACGACCCGGCGCTGGCGGCCAGCATCGCCCAGGCCACCTGCTCGGCCGCATTCAGCCGGATCGCCGCTGACACCATCCAGGTACACGGCGGTATCGGGTTCACCTGGGAGCATCAGGCGCACCTGTACTTCAAGCGGGCCGCCACCGACGCGGCTCTGTTGGGCAGCGCCGAGCAGCACCGGTCCCGGGTGGCGGATCTGGTGTTGGACAACGCCGTCGCGCACAGCGGTGCGGTGATGGTGGCCACGGGTCGGCCGTAAGCTGATCCGGGCCTGACGGTCTGCGGAGGATGGAGGAGAAGTGGCTGAAAGCGTGTCGGAATCGGTGACGATCAACGCCTCTCCGGAGGAGGTGATGGCTGTCATCGCCAACCTGGACGACTACCCCAATTGGAGTGACGGCTTCACCGGCGTGGAGGTCGTCAGCACCCACGACGACGGCGGCCCCAAGGACGTGTCCTTCACCATCGCCACCCCGATCGGCAAGGACGTCTACGAGATCTCCTACATCTGGGCGGGCAACGAATCGGTGAGTTGGACACTGAACACCGACGACGCGGGTAAGCCGAAGTCCAGCATGATGAAACGGCTCATCGGTTCCTACACTTTGACGCCGCAGGGCAAGGGCACCAAGGTCACCTACGAACTTGAGATCGATCCCAAGATTCCGATGATGGGCTTCATGAAGAAGAAGGCCGCGGCCACCATCGTCGACAACGCGCTGCACGGGCTGAAGAAGCACGTCGAGAGCTGATCTCCCGGACCGGGCTAGCCCAGGACGGCGTCGATCGCTCGGTAGATGCGCTGTTCGCTGACCGGCCGAGCGGTGCCGAGCTGTTGGGCCCACAGGCTTACCCTGAACTCCTGGATCAGCCGTCCGATGTCGCGGATATCGTCACCCGCTGCCCGGGTCGGTGAAAGTGCCTGCAGCAGTTGGTTGTACGCATCCTCGACCGCGTGGATGCGCTGCATACGGTCGCGATCAGCCGACTGCCCACCGGGCAGCCGGTCCAGCCGCCGGGAGATGGCAGTGAGGTAGCGGGCCAGGTCGGCCAGGTGGGCGGCGCCGGTCGTGGTGACGAATCCCGGTGCCATCAAGTCCGATAGCTGGGCGCGGATATCGGCCATCGCGTCGGCATGGGCCGGCGGCGGGTCCGACGGCAACAGCAGGTGCACCTCCTGCAGCGCGGCAAGCACCTTCTCCACCCGGGCCAAAATGTCGGCCGCCGTCGCGTTGAGCGATTCAGCGACCCGCAGCCGGGCGGCGTCGAACTGAGCGCGGGTCCAGACCGGTCCTGACACCAGCACATCGACAGCGGCGTCGGCGCAATCGTCCAGCAGCGCGGGCAGTGTCCCGTCGGGGTTACTGCCGAGCACCAGCCGCCGACGGGTATCCAGGGTCTTCTCCAGTGCCTTCACCGGAGACGGTGCGCACAGCCGAAGCAGCCGGCGCAGGCCGTCGCGCCCGGCGGCGTCCCGTTCGGCTGCGGTGGCGAACACCCGGAGGTCCACCGCCGTGCCGGCGTCGACCAGACCGGGATAGCCGCGCACACCGCCGCCTTCCACGGTGCGCGGTAGCTCGTCGAGATCATCGGGCCAGCTGCGCAGGCCACTGCGTTCCAGTCCGGTGGCGACGGCGTCGACGACGGCGCGGCGGGTCTGCCCGGCCAGGCGGCCCTGCAGGGCATCGAGATCCTTGCCCCGGGCCAGTTCTTTGCCGTCGGCTCCCTCGACCGCGAAAGTCACCCGCAGATGAGCCGGCAGTTTCTCCAGGTCAAAGGCCGTGACCGGGACCAGAACACCGCTGCGCCGGTGCAGTTCCCGCTGCAGGGTCTCCAGCAGCGACTCCTGCCCGACAGAGAGGTCGGCCAGCACTGCGCGGGCGGTATCCGGCGCGGGAACGAAGTTGCGCCGCAGGTCTTTCGGCAGCGAGCGGATCAGCGCCGTGACCAGTTCCTCGCGCAGGGCCGGCACCTGCCAGCTGAACTGCTCCCCACCCAGCCGGGCCAGCACCCCGACCGGGACGTGTACGGTCACGCCGTCGTCGGCAGCCCCGGGCTCGAACCGGTAGGTCAACGGCAGGGCGAGGTCGCCGTCCCGCCAGCTGTCCGGACGATCGGCGTCGGCATCGGCATCGTGCACCCGCAGCAGATCATCCCGGGTCATCGTCAGCAGGTCCGGAGTGCGGTGGCGTTGTTTGCGCCACCAGCCGTCGAGGTGCCGGGCCGACACCACCTCGGCCGGAATCCGGGCGTCGTAGAACGCGTAGATCTCGTCGTCGCCGACCATCAGGTCGCGTCGCCGTGCCCGCTCCTCCAGTTCGGCGAGTTCGGCGCGCAGCCGGACGTTGTCGGCGAAGAAGTGGTGTCGGGTCTGCCAGTCCTCGTCCACCAGGGCGTGCCGGATGAACAGTTCCCGAGCGGCCTCCGGGTCCACTGCCGCGTAGCCGACCCGCCGGCGGGCCACCAGCGCCAGTCCATAGAGGGTGACCCGCTCAAAGGCCAGTACCTCACCGCGCTGAGCATCCCAGTGCGGCTCGCTGTAGCTGCGCTGCACGAGGTGGCCGGCGACCCGTTCGACGGTCTCCGGTTCGATCCGCGCCGCGGTTCGCCCGTAGAGCCTGCTGGTCTCCACCAGATCGGCGACCACGATCCAGCGCGGCGGACGCTTGGTCAGCGCCGAGCCGGGAGCCAGCACGAACCTGGCGTTGCGCGCGCCGGTGTAGTCCCGCGAGTCGCCCTCGCGCAGACCGATGTGGGACAGCAGGCCGGCCACCAGTGCGGCATGCACCCGGGCCGGATCGGCGGGCTCGGCGCCCTCTCCCTCCTGGGCACTCGTGAGGCCGATACCCCCGGCGATGGCGCGCAGTTGACCGGCGAGGTCCTGCCACTCCCTGATCCGCAGATAGTGCAGGAATTCCTCGCGGCACTGCCGCCGGAAGGCGCTGCCGGACAACGCTTTACGCTGCCCCTGCAGGTACTGCCACAGGTTGAGGTAGGACAGGAAATCCGAATGCTCGTCGGCGAATCGCGCATGCTTGGCCCGGGCGGCCTCCTCGCGCCCGGTGGGGCGCTCGCGAGGATCGGGAATCGACAGTGCCGCGGCGATCACGAGGACCTCGCCCAGACAGCCTTCGGTGTCGGCCTGCAGGATCATCCGGCCCAGCCTCGGATCGAGGGGCAGTTGGGCCAGCCGACGGCCGACATCGGTGATGTCTCCTGCCGCGTCGAAGGCCCCGAGTTCCTGCAGCAGTTGCACGCCGTCATTGATGCTGCGGCGCTCCGGCGGATCGAGGAACGGGAAACTCTGAACCTCGCCGAGTTGCAGCGCGGCCATCTGCAGGATCACCGACGCGAGGTTGGTCCGCAGGATCTCCGGGTCGGTGAACCGCGGCCTGGCGGCGTGGTCCTGCTCGGAGTACAGCCGGATGCAGACCCCCGGCGCGGTACGGCCGGACCGGCCGGACCGCTGGGCGGCGGAGGCCTGCGAGATCGGCTCGATCGGCAGCCGCTGAACCTTTGTGCGCCTGCTGTAGCGGGATATCCGCGCAGTGCCCGGATCGATGACGTAACGAATTCCCGGCACGGTCAGTGACGTCTCGGCGACGTTGGTGGCCAGCACCACCCGTCGGTGCAGCCGGCTGGGATTGGGCGTGAACACCTTCTGCTGATCGGCGGTCGGCAACCGCGCGTACAGCGGCAGCACCTCGGCTTCGGCCATCGCCGCACGCACTGCCTCGGCGGTGTCGCGGATCTCGCGTTCACCGGACAGGAACACCAGGACATCGCCGGGCGGTTCGTCTGCCAACTCCGCGAGCGCATCGATGATCGCTTCGGTCTGGTCGCGGGGCTCTACCCGGACCACCTCGTGATCGGGGTCGTCGGGATCCTGGACATCAGCACCGCGGTCAGCCGAAGCCGATCCCACGGGGGGCAGTTCCAGAGGGCGGTAACGGATTTCGACGGGATAGGTACGACCGGACACCTCGACGATCGGGGCATCCCCGGCCGATCCGGCGAAGTGCGCGGCGAACCGCTGGGGTTCGATGGTCGCCGAGGTGACGATCACTTTCAGATCCGGCCGGCGCGGCAGCAACTGGCGCAGGTAGCCGATGAGAAAGTCGATATTGAGGCTGCGTTCGTGTGCCTCATCGAGAATCAGCGTGTCGTAGCGCAGCAGTCGCCGGTCCCGCTGGATCTCGGCGAGCAGGATTCCATCGGTCATCAGCTTGATCAGGGTGCGGTCACTGGTCTGGTGGGTGAACCGCACCGTGTACC
>JBFYOR010000290.1:0-5188 GCA_041303695.1 Mycobacterium sp.
GCTGGCCCTGACCGACGATCCCGTCAAGGGTGAGACGGCCGCCGTCGGGACTGATCGGCAGGGCCACATCGGGATGGCTGGAACCATCCCGACGTGGCCCTGCCGATCAGTCCCGACGGCGGCCGCCTCACCCTTGACGGGATCGTCGGTCAGGGCCAGCCGACGACCCTGACACTGGATCCCGAACTGCGGTACGGGACTCTGCAGGCGTTTTTCGACGGTAAGCGTTCGCTGCTGGTGGCGACATCCAACGGGGCGCCCGCCCAACTCGACCAGTTGTTGCGGTGGATGAGTGCCGACCCGAGGCGCTGGTCGGCGGTCGACGGCTCGGCGGTGATCTCCGCGCCCGGGCAACAACCCGTGGTCATCGGACCCAGGCCCGGCATCGCGGCACGGCCCGATCGGCAAACCGGAACGTCGGGGGCGTGGTGGGCCGCCGGAGCCGTCGTACTGGCCGCCGCCGGCGCCACAGCCTTGTTCCTGCTGCGCCGGCGACGAGCGACCGGCGGTTCGGCTCATGACGACTGATGTGCCGACCGCCACCACGACAGCCCTGACCAACCCTGTTACCCCGGCGGCTCCGGCCCTGGTTCGCAGGCCCCATGTGCAGACAGTGTTCTTACTGACCCTGCGGTGGGTATTCCTCTTTGCGGTAACCGGTTTCGCTTTCCACAAGACCCTGTTGAGCCTGCTGGACAGCACTCGGGAGGGCAGCCTCAACGGCTTCGTATGGCTGATGCCCGTCGCCGCCGTTATCGCGGCGATCGGCGTGGCTCGGCGCCATCGTACCGAGTTGCCGATCCACGACCGGCAGACCGATGTAATCGTCGGAATCCTCGGCCTGGGCTTCGCCATCATGCTTCAGGCTGTTCTACTGCAACGCTATTCGGAGTACTTCCACCTATTGCGGATCGACCTGGTCGCCATGTGGTTCTTCGTCACGGCATCCAGTGCCATCCTGTTCGGGCTGCGCCCGGTGGTCCGGTTCGCCTGGGTGTGGGTGCTGATGCTGCTGACGTTTCCGGTCGGCTACCAACTCACCGTGATCTTCTTCGGCGGCAACCGGGTGTCGGCAGCCGAGGCCACCCTGGTGATAGCTGCGGCGGCGACGGCGGTGTCGGTCGGCCGCAGCCGCAACCGCGCGGTGATCGGTGCGGTGGCGACTTTGCTGGTCGGGATGATCCTGCTGGTGGCATTGGCCGTTTCTGCACCCGACGCACCGCTGTTCGCCTTCCAGATGCTGCCCGCCTCGCTGTCGATGGTGGGGGTCGGGCTGGGCATGTTCTTCTACGCCCGCCGCGGACGGACCAAGCGCTGGCTGGGCAGGAGCATTGAACCTCTCGCCGCCCGCCAGGTCTGGGCCGGTGCCGCATTGGTCCTGGCGGTGGCCACTGTGCTGTCGCTGGTGAACCTGCCCACCGCGGCGAGCAGTCCCGCCAGGTTCGACGCCATGACCTTCGGGCGTCCCTTGGCCCTCCCGACCGGGTGGCAGCAGACCGGCCAGATCGAATACCCCTGGGTCCGAAGGGTCTACGGCCGCAACGCGGGCCTGATTCGCCAGGAGTTCCTGGCCGAAACCGGCAATCCGAAGTGGGACAAGTTCGCCCGGCCACGAAGAGTGGTCGTCGACAGTACGAGCACCTGGCAACCGTTCTCGCTGCAGGTCTACCCGGCCACCGTGCTCTACGACGAGTCCTCCAGCCGATTCAGCGACCCGGAGTTCATTGATCTCGGCAACGGCGTCACCGCGGCGCTGGTGACCATCGTCGACGACAAGCGGTTTCTGACCTACAACCTGCTGACGTGGACCTGGCGCAACCGGGATTCGGCACAGCGGGTGATGGTCGCTGCTGTCGACAATCATGAGGCCGAGTTGGTCTTTCCCGAGCCGACCGGCGGAATGGCACAGGCACTGCGCACCATGATCGCCGTCTTCTTCCGCGGCAATCAGGCCACCTGGGACAGCGACCCGACCTTCAAGGACCGCGATCTGCTCACCGAGTTCGGCCGCGGCCTGGTCGAAGCCCAACTACGCCAGGCTGATCCGTCGTGACTGCCGCCATCAGCGACGAAGCTCAGCAGCGCGCCCTGCATCGCGCGGTCAACCGGCTCCGGGAGGAGGATCCGACCCGCTCGGCGTCGGTCGCGGTGGTGGGCTGGCAGCGGGCACTGCTATGGGCGCTGCTGCTCGTCACTATCGGCTTCGCACTGTGGAACCCGTTGCAGACCGCCGTTGTCCTCATCGCACTGAGCACGCTCGGCTATGTGCTCACCATGATCGACCGGGTGCTGATCTTCCGGCAGGGCCTGGCCTACCGCGCCATCGTCATCTCCGATGAAGAGGCCCGCGCGCTTCCGGACTGCCGGTTGCCTCGCTACACCATCCTGGTGCCGGCCTATGGCGAGCCCGAAGTGGTCGGCGATCTGCTCGCCGCGATGGGCCGACTGGAGTATCCGGCCGACAAGATGCAGGTTCTGCTGCTGCTCGAGGCCGACGACGAGGTCACCATCGCCGCCGCGGCAAGCTATGAGAGTTCGGAATCCGTCACCATCGTCCTGGTTCCACCCGCCGAGCCCCGCACCAAGCCGAAGGCCTGCAACTACGGTCTGGAGTTCGCCACCGGCGAGATCGTCACCATCTACGACGCCGAAGATCTACCCGAGCCTCTGCAATTGCGGCGCACGGTGGCGGCGTTCGCGAAACTGCCGCCCGAAGTGGTGTGCCTGCAGTCGAAACTGGCCTACCACAATGCGCACCAGAACCTGTTGACCGGATGGTTCACCGCCGAGTACAACCTGTGGTTCGGCTACCTGCTGCCCGGGTTGATGCGTAGCGAGTCGCCGATACCGTTGGGCGGCACATCGAATCATCTCCGCCGCGAGGTGCTCGACGAGATCGGCGCCTGGGATCCCTTCAACGTCACCGAGGACGCCGACCTCGGCCTGCGCATTCATGCGCGGGGTTACCGGACGGCGGTGCTGGACTCGGTCACGATGGAAGAGGCCAACAGCGACCCGATCAACTGGATCCGGCAGCGATCCCGTTGGTACAAGGGCTATTTGCAGACCTGGCTGGTTCACATCCGCAGACCGGTGCAGATGTGGCGATCGGTGGGACCGCGCTCCTTCGTCCGGCTGACCCTGATCCTGGCGGGGACCCCGATCATCGCCGTGTTGAACCTGCTGTTCTGGTTCATCACAATCCTGTGGTTCCTGGGCCAACCGGCTGTCGTCGGTGACGTATTCCCCTGGTTCGTCTACTTCCCGGCACTGGTGGCCCTGATCGTCGGCAACGGCATCACGCTCTACATGAATCTGCTGGCCCTGCGCGAGGATGACCGCGCCGACCTCATCGTGCCGGCGCTCACTGTGTCGGCCTTCTTCGTCATGATGAGCGTCGCGGCGGCCAAAGGTGTGTATCAGCTGATTCGCAATCCCTCCTACTGGGAGAAGACCTTCCACGGTCTGACGCAGCGTCCGGAGGCTGATCCGGCCGCCGGCCCATGAGGCGGTTGTCCAACCGAAGGCTGAAGATTCTCGTCTTCGCGGCGTCCTCGACGGTCTACCTCGCCGTCGGCTACTGGCTGCAGGTGCACAACGGATTCATCATCGGCGATTCCCTGGCACGGGTGGCCGCCTCCCAGAGCGCACTGTTCAGTCGCGAACCCCATCTGGCCGCCATCGGGTTCATCTTCACCCCGTTGACCGCGTTGGTTCAGCTGCCGATGATCGCGGTCAGCCCGCTATGGCCCGCGCTGACCGAACGGGCCTTCTCGGCGAGCATCATGTCGGCATTCTTCATGGCCGGTGCGGTGGTCCAGATTCTGTCCATGTCCACCGACCGCGGCCTTCCCCGCTGGTACGGCCTGAGCATCACCGGTCTGTTCGCGGTGCACCCGATGATCGTGTTCTACGGCTCCAATGGGATGAGCGAGGCACCGTTCGTCTTCTTCATGACGTGGGCCGTGCGCAGGCTGATCCTGTGGATGGTCGACGACAGCGTGCATCACCTGATCGTCGCGGGCGGCATCGCCATGGGTCTGGCCTACCTCACGCGTTACGACGCATTGGCCTGTATCGCCGCGGCCGGGGCCGTGGTGGCGGTCACCACCTACCGCAGGGCGCCGAATCCACCCCGGATCCGGCGGGCCCTGCTCGACGTGATCATCATCAGCGGCCCGGGAACGCTGGCCTTCGCGGGCTGGGCCGCGGCGAGTTGGCTGATCACCGGGGAAGGGTTCGCCCAGTTCACCTCCGAATATGGCAACCGGGCCATCCTTGAGCAGTCCGGCGCCACCCGGCCCGGTGCACTGGCCGGCCTTGGCTTCGCCTTTACCTGCATCCTGTTGCTGGCACCCACCCTTATCCCGTTCGGGGCTTGGGCCGGCCTGATCCGCTGGCGGCGGCCCAGGATGTCCATGCTGGTTCCGCCGGTCGTGATCTTCGGGGCGGCCCTGGTGTTCCAAGCCGTGACGTTCGCCGCCGGGGGAACCTTCCCCTTCCTGCGCTTCTACATCATCGCGATCCCGTTCGCGGCCACGCTGGCACTGCTCGCCGTCCCGGACGGGGTGTTCATCCCGGCGATCCGCCCCGGCCGACACGCGCTGCCCGACTCTTCGATCCCCTCGACTCGCACACGTGCCGGTTACCCCGCGCTGACCGCGGCTTTCGCGGCCGGAGTGGTGGTAGCCGGATGGGGGATGACCCTCCCGCGTTACGCGCCCCAGGAGTACGCGCTGGGCGCGATCCTCAATCCGGACCCGGACAGCGTGAGCCCGAAAAAGGTTGACGAACACCGGATCGCCCGGACCTTCTCCACCGAACGGGAACTCGCCCACTACCTCGACGACCTGGATCTGCCCGACAGCTCGATCGTCGCCGACACCGTGTACGGCTTCGCCGTCGTCGCCGCCTCCCGCAAACCCAAGATGTTCGTGCTGCCGTCCGATCCGGACTTCGTCCGCATTCTCAACGACCCGTCCGACCGCGGCGCCAAGTACCTCCTGGCGGTGCCACCGACCGGCCGTGGCAAATCCGACACCCTCAACAAGCGCTACCCGACGTTGTACGACACCGGCGCGGACATCGCCACCCTGGAGTTCGAGGTGCCCAATGACGGTGACGGCCAACCTGACTGGCGGATCTACCGGGTCAACGAGCCCGGGCCCGCCCCGTAAGCGCGTTGAGG
>JBFYOR010000291.1:0-3071 GCA_041303695.1 Mycobacterium sp.
GCGATGGACATCTTCCTGTCAACCGTCGGGGGCATGCGGCTGACTGATCCGTCCTCCGACCTGGCGGTGGCGATGGCAATCGCCTCGGCGTTCACCGGCCGGCCGCTGCCGGCCACGCTGGTGGTGATCGGTGAGGTCGGTTTGGCGGGCGATCTGCGTCGGGTTACCGGGATGGATCGGCGACTGGCAGAGGCGGCACGGCTCGGTTTCACCACCGCACTGGTCCCGGCCGATTGCGGCCAGGCGCCGAAGGGCCTGCGGACGCTCGAATCCGCCACCATCAGTGACGCGCTGCGCATCATGTTGTCCGTCACCGAGGCAGTGGCCGCCCGGGAACCGCTGGACAAGCGTCAGTGGTGAGACGTCAACCCGATCGCACTCAGCCGACGGGTCCGGGTGCCGGGAGAGGTGCGTCGACGGGCGGTGCCAACTCCGGTGCGACGTCCACCGGCGGCGCCGGCTCAACCGGGGGCGGCGGCGGCACGTCGGTGAGGGCGAACGGGACGGCCGCCGAGCGCAGATTGCCCAACTGAACCACCAGGTTGTAGGTGCCCGGACCGATCGGCTCGCGCGGGAGCGGGCACTGCGGGGCCGAACCCATACCGGTCCAGGTGACCTCGGTGGTCACCTGCTCGCCCGGGTTGAAGGTCTTGACGAGAGTCTCGTTGGACGGCGCACAGTCCAGGTTGGACCACAGCCGATTGTTATCCAGCGAGTAGACGTAGGCGGCGAGGACGGCCGCACCGACGTCGCGCTTACAGGCCACCAGCCCGATATTGGTGACGATCATGGTGAACTTCGGCTGATCGCCGATGACGTACTGAGGGGCATTGGTTATGCCCTTGACCGCCAGACTGGAGTCGGGGCAGTCGTCGCCGGCCTGCAACACCGGCGGCGGTTCGACAGCGGCGGTGGGGGTAGGCGTCGGCTCCGGGCTGGACTCGGCGGGGGGTACGACCGGAGTCTTGTTCTCTGGCTGGGGGGTCTGCGTGGACTCGGTCGTCGCGGTGTTCTTGGCCGAGTCCGATCCTCCGAAGATCGCGAAGGCCACACCGACGACGAGCGCGAGTGCGAGTGCCGCAATTCCGAGGGCCAGTCCCCGGCGCCGCCAGTAGACCTGCGGTGGCAGCGGGCCCTGCGGTTCAAGATCCAGCACGTTCTCACGGTAAGGCCAGCTCACCACGAGATGTTCGACCCTGCCCGGCGTGTCGCCTTGTTTGCCGGGTTTAAGCGCTCATACCGGGTTCGGCCTGGGATTCGGCCTGGGATTCGGCCTGGGATTCACCGATGTCGCCGAGGTGCTCGCGCAGCGTGACCCGGCCGTCGGCTAGACGATAGGTCAACCCGACGATGGCCAGCTCACCGCTTCCGACCCGGCTGGCGATCGCGGCGGAACGGGCCAGCAGCTGGCTGCCGGTCTCGATCACATGCCGGGTTTCGAATTCGTCCACCCGGGTGAGCCCCTCACGGCGGCCCAGCATGATCGACGGGGTAACCCGCTCCACCACGTCCCGGACGAAACCGCCGGGAACCTGACCGTTATCGAGCGCGTTGAGAGTGGCCTGCACCGCCCCGCAGCTGTCGTGCCCCAGCACCACGATCAGCGGAACGGAGAGCACGGTCACCGCATACTCGATCGAGCCCAACACAGCCGAATCGATGACGTGACCGGCGGTTCGCACCACGAACATATCGCCGAGGCCTTGGTCGAAGATGATCTCGGCGGCGACCCGGCTGTCGGCACAACCGAAGACGACCGCCGTCGGCCGCTGGGCGACGGCGAGGCTGGCGCGGTGCTCGATACTTTGGCTGGGATGCTCGGGGCGGCCCGCGACGAACCGATCGTTACCCTTCTTCAGTGCCGTCCACGCTTGCGCAGGGCTGGTGTTCGCCATGGCCCACATTGTGCACCGCCTCCCTGTCGGGGCGACGATGAGTGTCCCCGCCGAGGAACTCGTCGAGTGGTACCGGCGATCCGCCCGCGATCTGCCGTGGCGCGCTTCAGGGGTGAGCGCTTGGCAGATCCTGGTGAGCGAGTTCATGTTGCAGCAGACCCCGGTGGCCAGGGTCGCACCGATCTGGGTGGACTGGGTGTCGCGATGGCCAACCCCGTCGGCCACAGCGGCGGCCGGAGCGGCCGACGTTCTTCGGGCCTGGGGCAAGTTGGGCTACCCGCGCCGGGCCAAACGACTGCACGAGTGCGCTGTCGCGATCGCCGCGGAGCATTCCGACGAGGTTCCCGATGACGTGGATGCGCTGCTGGCACTGCCCGGCATCGGCGCCTATACCGCGCGGGCGGTGGCATGTTTCGCCTATGGCAGGCGGGTGCCGGTGGTCGACACCAATGTGCGCCGGGTCGTTGCCCGCGCAGTACTCGGCAAGGCCGACGCCGGGAGTCCGTCAGCGGTACGCGACCTCGCCGAGGTGGACGCGCTACTACCGCAAGACGATTCGGCGCCGGTGTTCTCGGCGGCACTGATGGAGTTGGGCGCAACAGTCTGCACCGCGCGATCGCCGAAATGCGGTGTCTGCCCGCTGACCAGCTGCGCCTGGCGGGACGCCGGCTACCCGGCCGGAGATGGTCTGCCACGGCCGGTACAGCGCTATGCAGGTACCGACCGGCAGGTCCGCGGGAAGCTCCTCGACGTGCTTCGGGCAGGTTCGGAACCCGTGCAGCGAGCGCAGTTGGATGTGGTGTGGCTGAGCGACACCGCGCAGCGCGATCGCGCCCTGGATTCGCTTCTGGTCGATGGTCTGGTGGAGCAGACCGCCGACGGCCGGTTCGCGCTGGCCGGCGAAGGCGACGACACGCATCCCGGTAAGGGTTCGGCCGATGACCTCCAGTGACATCATCGTCGATGTCGGCCTGCCCGACTTCTTCGGTCTGATCCTCGACAAGTCAGCAGCGGTATCGGCTTACAGCACCATCCAGGCGGACACGTCAGTGATTACTCGCACCGCTAGTTCCGAACGACCTCACTAACCGCGCCGCCCAGGGCGTAACATCCGAGTTGACGCTGTGACCCGCTGATGGGCCACACCCCAGACCCCGGACAAGTCAGGCGTCTTTA
>JBFYOR010000292.1:0-11727 GCA_041303695.1 Mycobacterium sp.
CGGTACCGGGCGCGCCCTCGATGGGCGATACCGGCAAGGTGGCCGGCGCCGGGGCGCCGACCATCTGCGAGGCGCCGTTGAGTGCGGTCGCCGCGGTCTGCAGCACCGCGCCCATGCTCGCGGGGTTGGTGGCGAACTGCTGAATCATGTCGAGTCCAGGAATGCCGGGGACGGCCGGCAGGACGGCCGGCTCGGCAGCGGCCGTAGAGCTCAGTGCGATTGCGGCCGAGCACAGCCCGGCGGCAGCAATTGCGTTGGCGGCGAACAGTTTTGCGAAACGTGACATGTGATGCGACTCCCTTGATTGCAGGTCCTGAATCCGAAGGTAGGTGAGTTGCGGGAGTTACCTGAGTGACACGTGTGGCGTTTATGCAACCGTTACGGGAGCGATGCGCGACCGAGTCGCCGGCGAGCGCCGAGCGCCCGCCGGCCCGGTTCGTCGATAGAGTCGCGGGGTGGACACCGCGTCGGCAGACAAGGTCGGTGCCGCACGGCTGTCCCGGCTGGCCCCGGTGCTTCTGCTGGCCAGCGTTGCCGCCCGGCTGGCCTGGACCTATCTGGTACCCAACGGGGCGAACTTCGTCGACCTGCACGTCTACCTCGGCGGCGCGGCGGCCCTGGCGGACCCCGGAACGCTGTACTCCTACGTCTACGCCGAGCAGACCCCGGATTTCCCGCTGCCGTTCACTTACCCGCCCTTCGCCGCGCTGGTGTTCTACCCCCTGAGCCGGCTGCCTTTCGCCCTGGTGGCGCTGTGCTGGCAGATCGGCACCCTGGCGGCCCTCTATGGCGTGGTCCGGGTCAGCCAGCGGCTTATCGGGGTCGCCGCCGGATCCGGACACCGCGCGGCGATGCTGTGGACGGCCGTCGGTATCTGGCTCGAGCCGTTGCGCAGCACCTTCGACTACGGCCAGGTCAATGTGATCCTGGTGCTGGCGGTGCTATGGGCCGCCTACAGCACCCGATGGTGGGTGTCGGGATCACTGGTCGGACTGGCTGCCGGCATCAAGCTCACCCCGGCCATCGCGGGCTTCTACTTCCTGGGCATGAGGCGCTGGGCCTCGGCGGCGTTCGCGGCGGTGGTGTTCGGGGCGACGGTGGCGGTCTCGGTGGCGGTCATCGGCGAACAGGCCCGCTACTACTTCACCGACCTGCTGGGCGACGCGAGCCGGGTCGGCCCGATCGGTACGTCGTTCAACCAGTCCTGGCGCGGCGGGATCTCCCGGATCCTCGGCCACGACGCGGGCTACGGGCCGCTGGTGCTGGCCGCGATCGCGGTAACCGTGGTGCTGGCGGGTCTGGCCTGGCGGGCGCTGGACGGCGCGGGCGATCGGGATCGGCTCGGCTCGCTGCTGGTGGTGCAGATCGTCGGGCTGCTGATCTCGCCGATCTCCTGGACCCACCACTGGATCTGGGTGCTGCCGCTGATGATCTGGCTGATCGGGGGACCCTGGCGCACCCGACCGGGCGCGCGACTGTTGGGCTGGGGCTGGCTGGCGCTGACCCTCGTCGGGGTGCCCTGGTTGCTGAGCTTCGGGCAGCCGACGATCTGGGAGATCGGCCGGCCGTGGTTTCTGGCCTGGGCGGGACTGGTCTACATCGTCGCGGCGCTTGCGACCCTGGGATGGATCGCCGTTACCGGGCGAACAGTGCGTCGATCTGCCGGGCCAGCTCGACATCCTTATCCGTGATGCCGCCCTCGGAATGAGTCGACAGTGCCAGATTGACTGTGCGCCAGCGGATATCGATATCGGGATGATGATCGGCCCGTTCGGCGAGCTCGGCTATCCGGCGCACACCGTCGATGCCGTCGAGAAAGGAATCGAAGGTGACCGACCGGCGCAGTGCGCCGTCCGCGCGTTGCCATCCGTCCAGGGTTCGGGCGGCGGCATCGACTTGGTCATCGCTCAACAGGGCCATGCCCTGACGGTATACCTTCGGCAACGATTACTTTTGACGACTATGTCCCGCCAGATCGTGGTCGCCGGGGCGCTGATCGTCGGGTCCGCGCTGCTGGTGGCCCAGCGCCGGCGCCCGCCGGAACTGGCCGGGTTGTGGGAGCTACCGGGCGGCAAGGTGGCGCCGGGGGAGACCGAAGCCCGGGCGCTGGTCCGGGAACTCCGCGAGGAACTGGGGGTCGAGGTCACCGTGCTCGGCCGGCTCGGCGCCGACGTCGCGGTCGGGGAAACGCTGACGCTGCGGGCCTATCGGGTGGTCCAGACCGGGGGCACCCTGCACCCGCACGATCACGGCGCGCTGCGCTGGGTGCAGGCCGATGAGGTGCACGATCTGCCCTGGGTACCGGCCGATACGGCGTGGCTGCCCGCGCTGCAGGAACTACTTGCCGGCTGAGGCGTTTTCGCGAACCGGCCCCCACACTGAGACAATCTCAGACGTGACCTCCCAATACGACTTCCGCAACGTCGCCATCGTGGCGCACGTCGACCACGGCAAGACCACCCTGGTGGACGCGATGCTGCGGCAGTCCGGTGCCCTGACCCATCGCGGTGACGACACCGTCGAGCGCCTGATGGACTCCGGGGACCTGGAGAAGGAAAAGGGCATCACCATCCTGGCCAAGAACACCGCCGTGCACCGCCATCACCCCGACGGCGGCATGACGGTGATCAACGTCATCGACACCCCCGGCCACGCCGACTTCGGTGGGGAGGTGGAGCGCGGCCTGTCGATGGTGGACGGGGTGCTGCTGCTCGTCGACGCCTCCGAGGGTCCGCTGCCGCAGACTCGCTTCGTGCTCCGCAAGGCGCTGAGCGCGCATCTGCCGGTGATCCTGGTGGTCAACAAGACCGATCGGCCCGACGCCCGGATCGCCGAGGTGGTCTCCGAGAGTCACGACCTGCTGCTCGACGTCGCCTCCGACCTCGACGAGGAAGCCCAGAAGGCCGCCGAGGAGGCCCTCGGGTTGCCGACGCTGTACGCATCGGGCCGTGCGGGTATCGCCAGCACAACCGAACCGGCCAACGGGGAGAATCCCGACGGGGAGAACCTCGACGCGCTGTTCGACGTTCTGCTGCAACACATTCCGCCGCCCAAGGGGGATCCGGAAGCGCCGTTACAGGCGTTGGTCACCAACCTTGACGCCTCGGCGTTCCTCGGCCGGCTGGCACTGATCCGCATTTACAACGGCAAGCTGCGCAAGGGTCAGCAGGTGGCCTGGATGCGTGAGGTCGACGGGCTGCCGGTCATCACCTCGGCCAAGATCACCGAACTGCTCACCACCGTGGGCGTCGAACGCTCGCCCACCGATGAGGCCGTCGCCGGGGACATCGTCGCCGTGGCGGGTATGCCCGAGATCATGATCGGCGACACGCTGGCCGACCCCGACCACGCCCATGCGCTGCCCCGCATCACCGTCGACGAGCCCGCTATCTCGGTGACCGTCGGCACCAACACCTCGCCGCTGGCGGGCAAGGTGTCCGGACACAAGCTCACCGCACGGATGGTGCGCTCGCGGCTGGACCAGGAGCTGGTCGGCAACGTCTCGATCAAGGTGGTCGATATCGGCCGCCCCGACGCCTGGGAGGTACAGGGCCGCGGCGAGTTGGCGCTGGCCGTGCTCGTCGAGCAGATGCGCCGGGAGGGATTCGAGTTGACCGTCGGCAAGCCGCAGGTCGTCACCCGCACCATCGACGGCAAGCTGCACGAGCCGTTCGAGGCCATGACCATCGACTGCCCCGAGGAGTTCGTCGGCGCGGTCACCCAGTTGATGGCCGCCCGCAAGGGCCGGATGGAGGAGATGGCCAACCACGCCGCCGGGTGGGTGCGGATGGATTTCATCGTGCCCAGCCGTGGACTCATCGGCTTCCGGACCGACTTCCTGACGCTGACCCGCGGCACCGGCATCGCCAACGCGGTGTTCGATGGCTACCGGCCGTGGGCCGGCGAGATCCGGGCCCGGCACACCGGGTCGCTGGTCAGTGACCGGACCGGTTCGGTGACCCCGTTCGCCATGATCCAACTCGCCGACCGCGGCCAGTTCTTCGTCGAACCCGGCGACGACACCTATGAGGGCCAGGTCGTCGGCATCAACCCGCGGGCCGAGGATCTCGACGTCAACGTCACCCGCGAGAAGAAGCTGACCAATATGCGCAGCTCCACCGCCGACGTGATGGAGACCCTCGCCCGTCCACTGGAGCTGGGACTGGAACAGGCGATGGAGTTCTGCGCAGAGGATGAGTGCGTCGAGGTCACCCCGGAGATCGTCCGGGTCCGCAAGGCCGAACTCGACAGCACCATGCGGGCCCGCAGCCGGTCGAGGGCAAAGGCACAGAAATCATGACACGGCTGATCGACCACAGGTCGATACGCTGAAGGACGTGCTGACCGGACCGCGCAGGTTGCGAACCGCCGGCCTGCTGTTGTCCGCGGTGCTGATCGTGGGCTGTGCGGCCGACCCGCCCCCGGCGCCGCAGAGCACCGAGACCTCCCAGTCGGCGGCACCCGCGCCGAAAGCACCCCAGATCATCATGGCCATCGACTCCATCGGCCCTGGTTTCAATCCGCATCTGCTGTCCGACCAGTCGCCGGTCAATGCCGCCATCAGCGCTCTGGTGCTGCCCAGTTCGTTTCGGCCGATGCCCGATCCGGCCACGCCGACCGGGTCGCGGTGGGAGATGGATCCCGCCCTGCTGGTCTCCGCGGCGGTGACCGGGACCACTCCGTTCACCGTCACCTACAAGATCCGGCCGGAGGCCGCCTGGACTGACAATGCGCCCATCGCGGCCGATGACTTCTGGTACCTGTGGCGCCAGATGGTCAGTCAGCCCGGTGTCGTCGACCCGGCCGGCTACGACCTGATCACCGGCGTGCAGTCGGTGGACGGCGGCAAGACCGCGGTGGTGACGTTCGCCCAGCCCTACCCGGCGTGGCGCGAATTGTTCAACCATCTGCTGCCGGCCCACATCATCAAGGACGTTCCGGGCGGATTCGCCGCCGGGCTGGCCCGCACGCTGGCGGTGACCGGCGGTCAGTTCCGGGTGGACACCATCGACCCGCAGCGCGACGAGATACTGCTGGCCCGCAACGACCGCTTCTGGGGTGCGCCGGCCAAACCGGATCAGATCCTGCTCCGCCGCGCCGGTGTTCCGGCAGCGCTGGCGGACTCGATCCGCAACGGCGACACCCAGGTGGCCCAGGTGCACGGCGGTGCGGCGGCCTTCGCGCAGCTGTCGGCGATCCCCGATGTCCGTACTGCCCGGCTGATCACACCAAGGGTGATGCAGATGACCCTGCGGGCACAGCAGCCCCAGCTGGCGGATCCGCTGGTGCGCAGAGCGCTGTTCGGCCTGCTGGACGTCGATCTGCTCGCGGCGGTGGGAGCGGGCTCCGACAACTCGGTCACCCTGGACGAGTCGCTGGTGCGTTCCCCCAGCGATCCCGGATACGTGCCTACCGCGCCGGCCCGGACGGGCCGGGAACGCGCGCTTGAGTTGTTCGCCGAGGCCGGCTATCAGGTGGACCGCAGCGCCACCGAGACACCTGCGCCGCCGCCGGCCGGCCCCGCCGGTCCCCGGCCACCGGAGGCCACCCGCGGGCGCATCAGCCGGGACGGCGAGACGTTGTCACTGGTGATCGGTGCGGCGGCCAACGATCCGACGTCGGTGGCGGTGGCCAACACCGCAGCGGACCAGCTGCGCGGTGCCGGTATTGCGGCGACGGTCCTGGCGCTGGACCCGCCGGAGCTGTTCGGGGCGGCACTGGTGAACGACAGGGTCGACGCGATCGTCGGCTGGTACGCCGCCGGGGGGGATCTGGCCACCTCGCTGGCCTCGCGCTACGGCTGCCCGGCATTGGAGGCCACCCCGGTGTCGACCAAACCCCTCTCGCCCCCGTCGCCGCCGGCGGTGCAGCCGAGTGGGAGCCCGCAACCCAGCACCACCCGGGTCCGCCCGCCCGAGACCGCCCCGCTTGTGCGCGCACCGTCGAACCTCACCGGAATCTGCGACCGGACGATTCAGGCGCAAATCGATGGCGCCCTGGATGGTTCGCTGAACGTCGACGATGTCATCGCGGCGGTCGAGCCCAGGTTGTGGGCCATGGCGACCGTCCTGCCGATCATGCAGGACACCACGATCGTGGCCGCCGGGCCAAGTGTGGCCAACGTCAGTCTGACCGGCGCCGTGCCGGTGGGGATCGTGGGTGACGCCGGCCGTTGGGTGAAGACCTCTCCGTAGAGCGCGGCCTAGAGCTACCGCCCGGCGGCAGACCTGACCCGCTTGGGGCTGCCGGCGGCGTCTTGGTTGGCTTCCTTGACGGCGTCCTTGACTGGGCTGCCCACCTGGGTTCCGGCGGCCCTGGCCCGGGTCACCGCGTCGCCGGCGGCCGCCATCGGCGCCGCCCGCTTCGGGGCCGCCACGGAGGCGGCCCGCCCGGCGGCGACGGATCCGGTGGGAGCGCTCTCCTCGACATCGGCGACGGCCGATCTTTCGACGTCAGCGACCTCAGTGGCGGCAGCGGCGGCCGGCTGAGGCTGTTCGGCGACGACCGCGGCCGACACCGGAGGCACAGTCGGGATCGGCGATGCCGCCTTGTCCGGACCGGCCGTCAGGTCGGCGTAGATCGTGACGCGGGCTTCCTCGGTCTCCGCGTTCAGGGCGGCCAGCGATTCGGTCACCGCGGTGTTCACCGGGACCCGGCCGGCGTTGAACGCTGCGGCGAAGTCACCGGTGGCGGCCAGGGTGCCGACGAACGTCTGCAGGCCCTCCACGACGCCTCCGATGATGGTGAGCGGCCCGCTCACCAGTGCCTGCGCGACGATGTTCACCGTGTAGTCGACGGTGTGCTTGAGCGCGATGAATGCGCGGTCGAGTGCACCCTGAAGTTCGAAACCGCCGAACAACTCACGGTTGACCTCAAGCAGCGCAAGGGTGTTGGTGATCGGCGTCTGGATGGCCAGACCGGCCACGCCGAGGGCCTGGGCGACGTTCGACGTGTCCGACAGGGCTTCGAAGAACGCGAACGGGCTGGTGAGCAGGCCGGTGGCAATGCCGATCGCACCCCAGCCGGTGAACGGAATCTCCGCCGGGCTGGGCGGGACGGTGGGCCCGAGGCATGTCACGCACTGCTCGGTGCTGCCGAACAGGATGGGAGCCAGCGCCACGACGTTGGCGATCTGGTTGATCAGGATCTGATAGGGAATGGCGCCCAGCGCGGGCACGGTGTAGTCGACCAGCTCGATCGCCGGTGCCTGCACCTTCGGCAGGTGGACGTCGGCGGCTGGGACCATCGGGCCGACGGCGATCACACCGGCGCCCGCCAGTGCGACGCTCGCGGAAAACACAGAACGGATAGCGGCAGGCATCTCGATTACTCCTTAGCCAGGGTCATTCCGACTGCTGCACCATACCTGAGAGCAAGCTGAGCAAAGGCGTGATTGCACGGGGCTGGTGCGGATTGTGTGAAAGCGGAACTAGTCCTGATTCCGTCCGCGCAGGATTCCCCGGGCGGGGAGTTCGGCGGGAGTATTCTTCCCCGACGGGATTCCTGGAACGCCCCGGATTCCTCCGACGCTCTGGAGTTGAACAAAGCCATGTCTGCGGACACCGGGGCCGCCGAGTATCCGAGCCGTGGCGACCAGCCGGCGGCCCGGGACCTGGGCCGCCTGCTTCTGCGCTGTGCCGACCGGCCGGGTCTGGTAGCAGCGGTCAGCGCCTTCCTCACCGGAGCGGGGGCCAACATCGTGTCGCTGGACCAGCACTCCACCAGCCCTTCGGGTGGGACGTTCATGCAGCGGACCATCTTCCATCTCCCCGGACTGTCGGCGGCCCGCGACGATCTCGAGCGTGACTTCGCCGCGACGGTGGCCGGTCCCTACGACATCGACTTTCGCCTCACCGAGGCCGGCAAGCCCAAGAGGGTGGCGATCATGGCCTCGAGGGAGGACCACTGCCTGCTCGATCTGTTGTGGCGCAATCGCCGCGGGGAGCTTGAGATGTCGGTGGCCATGGTGATCTCCAACCATCCCGACCTGGCCGATCAGGTCCGGCCTTTCGGGGTGCCGTTCTTCCATATCCCGGCGAGTAGGGGTATCCGCGAACAGGCCGAGACTCGGCAGCTTGACCTGCTTCGCGGCAACGTCGACCTGGTGGTGCTGGCCCGCTACATGCAGATCCTCACCCCGAGCTTCCTCGAAGGCGTGGGATCCCCGTTGATCAACATCCACCACTCCTTCCTGCCGGCGTTCATCGGTGCCGCGCCGTATCGGCGGGCACGGGAGCGCGGCGTCAAACTCGTGGGCGCGACGGCGCACTATGTGACGAAGGACCTCGACGAAGGCCCGATCATCGAACAGGATGTGGTGCGGGTGGACCACCGCCACGATATCGAAGACCTGGTGCGACTGGGCGCCGATGTCGAGCGTGCGGTGCTGTCGCGGGCGGTGTCGTGGCACTGCCAGGACCGCATCATCCGGTACGGAAACCAGACGGTCGTGTTCTAGGGGAGTCGGTAGGGTTTCCCAGCATGCCGACAGCCCCGCGGATGGTTTTCGTCCACGCTCACCCCGACGACGAGACGATCAACAACGGTGCCACCATGGCGCGCTACGCCGCGGCGGGCGCGGAGGTCACCGTTGTGACCTGCACGCTCGGTGAGGAAGGCGAGATCATCGGGCAGCGGTGGGCGCAATTGGGCGTCGACGGCGCCGATCAGCTCGGCGGCTACCGGATCGGCGAGCTGACCGCCGCGCTGAACCATCTCGGACTGCGCGGTCCGCGGTTCCTCGGCGGTGCGGGCTGCTGGCGGGACTCCGGAATGGCCGGTACACCGCCGCGGCGGCACACCCGGTTCACCGACGCCGACCTCGATGAGGCGGCGGGCCAGCTCGCGGACGTCATCGCCGAGTTGCGCCCGCACGTAGTGGTCACCTACGACCCCGACGGCGGTTACGGCCATCCCGATCACATCCAGGCCCATCGCGTCACCACCGCCGCGATTGCCGCCGCGGCTGATCGTTGGCAGGTGCCGAAGTTCTACTGGACGGTGGTGTCCGCCAGAGCCTTTCGCGCGGCCATCAACGCGCTCGGTCCGCAGGATGTGCTGCCGGATTGGATCTGGCCGCCCGGGGACGCATCGATCGGTTTCACCGACGATCAGATCACCGCGGCCGTCGCCGCACCGGAGCACGTCGAGGCCAAGGTGGCGGCGATCGGGGCGCACGCCACCCAGATGGTGCTGGGGCCGACCGGTCGCGCGTTCACGTTGTCGAACATGATGGTTCTGCCGGTGCTCGCCGAGGAGCACTACATCCTGGTCTCGGGCCTACCCGGCGACACCGACGAAAATGGTTGGGAGCGTGACCTTCTGGCGGGTGTGGACCTGTCTTGACGACGGACGCTCGAGCCGCGGGGCGGGCCGGGACCGTCGTCCTGGCAGTGCTGGCGTTCGACGGCGTACTGTCCGCCGTCGCCGGCGCACTGCTGCTGCCGCTGTATCTGGGTTCCGTGCCGTTCCCGGTCAGCGCGGTGGTGAGCGGACTGCTCAACGCCGCGTTGGTGTGGGCCGCGGGCTACTGGACCGACTCCAGAAGGCTGGCCGCGCTGCCACTGTGGGCCTGGCTGGCCACCGTGGCCGTGTTCACCCTGGGCGGGCCCGGCGGGGACATCGTCTTCGGCGGGCCCGGGATCATGGGCTTCTCGGTGCTGATTTTCCTGCTCCTCGGTGCCCTTCCGGCCGCGCTGGTGCTGCGCCGGATGCCCTGACCGGTATTACCCGGCGCGGCCGGCGCCCCGGGATGCCCTGACTGCCTTGGCTTTACCGGACACGCCGGTGCTCGGCGCTGCGGACGGGCCGTCCGGTTCTGCGGTGACGGCACTCTCCGGTGCGCTCGCCGCAGCGGCGGGCGCTGCCACGCCCGCGGCGCTTCGCGCGGTGCGGGCGGCCCGGCTGGACTGACGCTTCGGGCTCGATGCCTCGGCCGCGACCGTGGTGGCGACGGCCTCGGTGGGTGCGAGGGGCTCCACGTCCGGTGCCGCTACGGGGTCCGTTGCTGCGCCGGCGTCGGTGGACTCGGTGGGAGCGACGGCGTCGGCAGCGGGCAGGCTCGCCGCGCTGATCGCCGCGCGCGACGAGGCCGCCGGGCTGCTCACCGAGGCGCCGGGGAACGGCGGCAGCGGCGGCAGCGGCGGGATCGGAACCAGGCTGCCGATCCAGGCGAGCCCTAGGGTGACGAAGTTGTCCAGCGACTCGTTGATGCCCTCGTTGATATCGATCGGGATCTGGGCGAAGTCGCCGTCGATCAGGTCGGCGAAGCTGTACACCCCGGCCTGGACCAGCGGCTCGATGCTGAAGTACGCCAGGTCGATGCCCGGCGCGACCCACCAGAGCCCCGGCACGAAGCCCAGCGCGTAGGTGGCCAACTCAGCACCGTAGGCCGCCCACGGCTGGACGGCGTCGTAGAAGGCCTTGATATCGGTGCCGATCGAGGTCAGCGCAACCGCGGGGGAGGCCAGCGTCACTGCGCGCTCGGGGGCGGCGACCGGGGTCAGCGCGACGGCGCCCACGGCGGTTGCTGCCATGCCGGCGGCCAGAAACGATCGGACGGAGACTCCTGCGCTACTCGTCATGACGGCACCTCACTGTTTGCTGACATTCTGCTGAGAGTGTACGCGCGAACCTGAGAATTGCCATAGTGCGGAGGTGGGATCGGCCCCGACGGTACGGCGGCTGATCGGTGCTGGGTACCGGGACTACTGTGGTGCTCATGCCGCTTGCCGGGGCTGCAGATCGGACGACGTTGCGTTGACATCCCCCAAGACATCCCCCAAGACATCCCCCTCAGCATCCACCTCAGCGCTGCGTCGGGTTTTGCGCCGGGCCCGCGACGGGGTGGCGCTGAATCTCGATGAGGCCGCCGTGGCGATGACCGCCCGCGGCGACGACCTGGCGGATCTGTGCGCCAGCGCCGCCCGCGTCCGGGACGCCGGATTGACCTCGGCGGGCCGGCGTGGGCCCGGCGGGAGGCTCCCGGTCAGCTACTCGCGCAAGGTCTTCATCCCGGTCACCCACCTGTGCCGGGACACCTGCCACTACTGCACCTTCGTCACGGTGCCGGGCGCGCTGAAGGCGTCCGGACGGGGCATGTACCTCGAGTCCGACGAGATCGTCGAGATCGCCCGCCGCGGTGCCGAGATGGGCTGCAAGGAGGCGCTGTTCACCCTCGGTGACCGCCCGGAGGCGCGGTGGCCCCAGGCGCGGCAGTGGCTCGACGAACGCGGCTACGACTCGACGCTGGACTATGTGCGGGCCGCGGCCATCCGGGTGCTGGAGGAGACCGGCCTGCTGCCGCACCTCAATCCCGGGGTGATGAGCTGGGCCGAGATGTCCCGGTTGAAGCCGGTGGCGCCGTCGATGGGCATGATGCTCGAGACCACCTCGCGGCGGTTGTTCGAGACCCGCGGTCTGGCCCATTACGGCAGCCCGGACAAGGACCCCGACGTTCGGCTTCGCACGTTGACCGATGCCGGCCGGCTGTCGATCCCGTTCACCACCGGGCTGCTGGTCGGCATCGGGGAGACGCTGGCCGAACGCGCCGACACCCTCCATGCGATCCGCCGTCTGCACAAGGAGTTCGGCCACATCCAGGAAGTCATCGTCCAGAACTTCCGCGCCAAGGACCGCACCGCGATGGCGGCTGTCCCCGACGCGGACTTCGACGAGTTCCTCGCGGTCGTCGCGGTGACGCGGCTGGTCCTGGGTCCCGATATGCGC
>JBFYOR010000293.1:0-6919 GCA_041303695.1 Mycobacterium sp.
GTGTTCGCCGCGGCGGCGGGCGTCGCGATCGCCTACGCGACCAGCGTTCTCTGAATCGCCGATTCGGCACCTGCCGTGGTGGCTGCGCCCTGATAATCGTCGGATGATGCCGGACTGGACATCTCGCCGCACGACCAGGGCTGCGCGGCGCGCGGGTGCCGCGGTCGCCTGCGCCGTGATCGGCGCCACCGCCGCACTGGCGGGTTTCGCCCACGCCGACGACGGGCTGCCGTCCCTGCCCGTCTTCGTCCCGTACCCGTCGAACTGGACCCCGAACTACACGGTGTTCCCGTACAACCTCTGGCAGAGCAGGGTGACGCCGGCGCAGGTCGTCGCCGAACGCGATGCCTGCCAATGGTTTAACGCCCAGTACGACACCCTCAGTGCACAGGCCTTCGGCTTCCAGAATTACCTGGGCGACCAACGCGACGTCTGGGCGACGCCGGGTGTGCAGGCTGCAGCTTCGATCGTCAGGGCCAACCTGGACCAGTCCGCCGCGTTTCTCGATCCGCGGGTGCAGACGTTGTACATCGTCAATTACCCGGACCAGAGCCAGTACTCGCCGCTCTACAACGGCGACTCGTTCTATCACCTGTGGTACCAGCTGACTCAGATCAGCGACAAGATGGCCCGCCAGGTGCCTTCCGGGCAGATCAACGCCAATACTGCGACCATGAAGGTGTACGGGACGGTGATCCGGGATTCCGGGGTGTGCAACGGGGCGTGAGCCCGGGTGCCACCGGAACGACTTCACGAGGAACGGTGATGGCACCGAGGTATCGGATTCGGCACCGCCGTCTACTGCTATCGCCGGTGCTGTTATCCGCAGCGCTCTTATCGGCATTCGCCATCGTCGTCTGGCCTGTCGCCGCCCCCGCACCGTCAGCGGCCAAGCCGGAGGACCGCGCGGTGCTGTACTTCTTCTGGGCGCAGGGATGTCCGCATTGCGCGGCGGCCAAACCGATGCTCGCCGGCCTGCAACAACGCCACCCGCACCTGGAAGTCCTGGACTACGAGGTTTCCCAGAGTCCGGAGAACGCGGGTCGATTCGCCGCGATGGCCGCAAAGTTCGGGATCGAACCCACCGGGGTGCCGGTCTTCTTCCTCGGCTCCCGGCACTGGGTGGGCTACTCCGAGCGGGTGACGCCGCGCCTGCTCGAGGATGCGGTAGCACGCTGTCTGGCCACCGGATGCCCGGATGCGGGCGCAGACACCACAACCGGGACTGTGACCGGCGGCGGTACATCGGGGCCGGCCGGCGAGGCCGTCAACCTGCCCTTCTTCGGCGAGATCGACCCGGGTGCCCAGTCACTGGTGCTGACCACCCTGCTGATCGCGGCGGTCGACGGGGTGAACCCCTGCTCGCTGTGGGTCCTGTCGATCCTGCTGGCTCTGACGCTTCGAACCGGATCGCGACGTACCACCGCCGTCACCGGGCTGGTCTTCATCTTCGTGACGGGTCTGGTCTACGCACTGTTCATCGGCGGAATCTTCACGGTATTCGCGGTGCTGAGTTTCGCGCCGGCCGTCCGGATCGTCGTCGCAGTACTGGCCGCGGTGTTCGCCGCCATCAATATCAAGGATTTCTTCTGGTACAAAGCCGTCGTCTCGCTGAGCATCCCGGAAGCCAGTAAGCCGGGCATCTATGACCGCATGCGCCGGGTCCTGGCATCGGCACAGTCGCTGCCCGCGTTGGTCACCTCGACCATTGTCCTTGCGGCGGGGGTGTCCTTCGTCGAACTTGCCTGCACCGCTGGTTTTCCGGTGTTGTGGAGCAATATCGTCGCCGCGCGTGGTGTCTCCACCGTCGAGTTCAGCCTTCTGCTCGGCCTGTACATGCTCGTCTATCAGATCGATGAGTTGATCATCTTCGCCGTAGCCGTCGCGACGATGAGAGTCACGAAACTGCAGGAACGACAGGGCCGAATGCTCAAATTGCTCAGCGGCATGCTGATGTTCAGTCTTGCGATCGTGATGCTCGTCGCGCCGTCGCTGCTGAACGACGTCCGGACATCACTGATCGTCTTTGCGGCGGCTGGAGTGGCGACAGCGCTGATTATCGTGATCGACCGCCATGTCAGGTCACGGCAGCGAGCAGACCCAGGAACACCAGCCCGGCGGTGACGCTGAGGGTAAGGATCAGCTGCTGGTTCAGTTTCGCCCTCAGATGGGGACCTATGGCACCAGTGCGGCGCGTCGGGAGTCAATAGCATTGACCTCAAAGACTGCGGCCCTCGAAAAAGATTGCGGCCCTCGAAAAAGATTGCGGCCCTCGAAAGGATCCGGATGACAAGCCTGGGAATCGTGGTCGGGGTAGACGGGTCGGCGGCCTCGGCCTCAGCGGTGCGCTGGGCCGCGCAGGAAGCCGGGACGCGCAACCTGCCCCTCGCGGTGGTCACGGTGCTTGCGCCCGTCGTACAGGCCGGCGGGCCATGGCCCGAGGTTGAGGTTCCCGAAGACTATCTGCGGCTGCGGCAGCTCGAGGCGCAGGAAATCCTGGACAAGGCGCTGCGAGCTGCCTCCGACGGCGCTGCGGAAGGCTTGGAGGTCACCGGCGAGGTGGTGACGGGACCGATCCTGGCGACTCTGGTCGAGATGTCCAGAACGGCCGAGATGATGGTGGTCGGCTGCCGCGGCGAGGACGCGGTCTCCCGCGCCTTACTCGGTTCGGTCAGCGCGGGATTGGTCCACCACGCGCACTGTCCGGTGGCGGTGATCCATGCAGAAGAACTTCCCTCGGCGCAGGCGCCGGTTCTCGTGGGTATCGACGGATCGCCCACGTCGGAATTGGCCACCGCGATCGCCTTCGATGAGGCCTCCCGGCGCGGCGTAGATCTGATCGCGCTGCACGCCTGGAGCGATATGGGGCCGATCGAGTTCGCCAGCGCCAACTGGGCCCCGATCGAGTGGCGCAATATCAAGGTGGCCGAGGAAGAAGTCCTGAGCGAGCGGTTGTCCGGCTGGAGCGCGCAGTACCCGGATGTCACCGTCCGACACGTCGTGGTGTGCGATCGGCCGGGGCCGCGCCTGCTGGAAAAGGCGGGGGAGGCTCAATTGCTCGTCCTGGGCAGCCACGGCCGTGGCGGTTTTGCCGGCATGTTGCTCGGTTCGGTCTGCAATGCCGTCGTCCACTCTGCCCAGATCCCGGTGATCATCGCCCGACTGCCTCGCGACACCTGACCGCCGGGGCCGCGATCCTGCGATGTGGCAGGCTGATCGGCTGTGACCAGTCAGGCTCCACCTCCGATGAGCGCCAGCGACGAGGATGGCGCCACCGATGCCCCGCGGCGGACAGGGCCCTTCGCTGTCGGAGACCGGGTCCAGCTGACGGACGCCAAGGGCCGGCATTACACGATGATCTTGAAGGCCGGCGGTGAGTTCCACACCCACCGCGGGATCGTGGCCCATGACAATGTCATCGGCTCACCGGAGGGCAGTGTGGTCAAGGCCTCCGGTGGCGATGCGTTCCTGGTGCTGCGGCCGCTGCTGATCGACTACGTCATGTCGATGCCCCGCGGCGCCCAGGTCATCTACCCGAAGGACGCCGCCCAGATCGTCCATGAGGGTGACGTGTTTCCCAGTGCCCGGGTGCTGGAGGCCGGCGCCGGCTCCGGTGCGCTCACCTGCTCACTGCTGCGTGCCGTCGGTCCGGAGGGCCGGGTCATCTCCTATGAACTCCGCGACGACCACGCCGAGCACGCCAAGCGCAACGTGGCGACATTCTTCGGCCAGGAGCCCCGGAACTGGGAACTGATAATCGGTGACATCAAAGAGGCCACCGACGACCCCCGACTCGGCGAGGCGTCGGTCGACCGGGTGGTGCTCGACATGCTGGCGCCGTGGGATGTGCTCGATGCCGTCGCCGGCGTGCTCATTCCCGGTGGGGTGCTGATCATCTACGTGGCCACCGTCACCCAGTTGTCCAGGGCGGTGGAGGCGCTGCGCGATCAGCAGTGCTGGACCGAGCCGCGGTCCTGGGAGACCTTGCAGCGCGAGTGGCACGTGGTCGGGCTGGCCGTGCGCCCGCAGCACAATATGCGCGGTCACACCGCGTTCCTCGTCTCGGCACGGCGACTGGCGCCGGGCACCGTCACCCCCACTCCGTTGCGCAGGAAGGGCCGGACCGCCTAATCGTCGCTGCGACGCAGGTCACGTCGAGCCGAGAGCAATTCGATCTCCGGCCGTCCGGCCACCATTCGTTCGGCGGCGTCGAGCACCTCCACCACGTGCGCACGGTCGGCCGCCACCATCGCAATCCCGATTCCGGCCCGCCGGTGCAGGTCCATCGACCCGGTCTCGGCTGCCGACACACTAAACCGGCGCTGTAGCTCCGCGACTATGGGACGCACCACCGATCGCTTCTGCTTGAGCGAACGCACATCGCCGAGCAGTACGTCGAACTCCAGCCAGCCGATCCACATGGTTCAGCGGCCGGGGACGGGTTGGGGCGAACCAGTCGCGGGTCCGCTGCGGGCGTCGCCGAAGACCAGCAGAAAATCGGCGGTTTCCCGGGTCAACTGCCAGCCACCGGCAGCGGGCTGGAACTCCATCGGGAAGGCGAATTCGCCGGGGTCGTCCGGATCCGTAGTCGTGATGGTGATGGTGGTCAGGACATTGCCGGACCGGGTGTCCGACCACCTGACATCGGTCGCGGTGACAGTGATCGGCGTGAATCCGCCGTCGCGCAAGGCAGTCCCGAACCCATCCAGAGCGGCGGTGTCCGCCGGTGTGGTGTTGTCTACCAGCGTCAGCTTGTCGGCCGCAGGGACAGCGGTGTCGGCCAACCGGTACAACACATCAGCCAGGGCCTCAGACGCCGGCAGTGGTGCGGCGTCGGCAGGCGGTGCGGCCAACGCGGGCGGTTGGGGGACCTGCGGCGCCGATGGCTGGGAACGCTCACCGCCCGCGCACCCGGAAATGCCGAGCGCCGCCACTGTGGTGGCGGCGCTCAGGACGGCAAACCGGGTGCTTCGCATCCCGCGTGGGTGCGCTATGCGTTGAACATCGCCAGCACCGCCGAGGCCGAACTCCTCGACAGCTTCCAGCCACCCTGGTCCACGAAGCTGATCGTCTGGGTGGTCGCCGGCATACCCGGCGCCGTGGCCGTCACGTTCGCGGTGGCGATACCCGGGGCGGCCGGGACGATATCGGCGATCGAGAAGTTCAACGGCACCTGGCCCTTGGCCACGGCGTTGCGCATGAGTGCGTCAGCGGTGCGGGCCTCCAGTCGGCCCAGGCCCCCCTCGACGAGGTACGACTTGCTGGCGAATGGGACGTTGGGGTCGGCCAGCCCGTAGAGCACGCTGTTGAGCTGATCGGACGACGGGATGTCGGAGGGCGGGTTCAGCGGCAGCGGCGCGCCGAACACGACCGGCTGGACAGCCGGAGACGCAGTGGGGGTGATCGACACCACCGCCGTCACGGCCGCGGCACCGCCACCTGCGAACGCTGCGGCTGCCACGCACGTGGCGAGGAGTTTCTTGATCACGACTGTCCTTTCGATCGGCCCGGCTCACTCGAAAGGTTAACAGTGACGTAAGGGTGTCGACATTGCCTAAGAGCCCATGATGGCGCAACGGCCGGTAGCGTTGGGGTGTCCACCGCACCAGGCTCGGTGTGGAGAAGGAGCCGCTATGACAGAGTCAGACCGTTCTTCAGCCTCCGGCGCCCACGATGACGATGCCGCCGAGTTGGAGGAGTTGCGCCGAGAGGCCGCCATCCTCCGCGAGCAGCTCCAGAACGCCGGCGGTGGCCAGCACTCGCCCCGCGAGGTGCAGCAGCTCGAGTCTCGGATCGACTCCCTGGCGACCCGCAACGCCAAACTGATGGACACCCTCAAGGAGGCCCGCCAGCAGTTGCTGGCACTGCGCGAGGAGGTCGACCGCCTGGGTCAGCCGCCGAGCGGCTACGGGGTACTGCTCGACGCCCACGACGACGACACCGTGGACGTGTTCACCTCCGGGCGCCGGATGCGGCTGACCTGTTCGCCCAACATCGAGGTGAAGAGCCTGAAGAAGGGCCAGACCGTCCGGCTCAACGAAGCACTGACGGTGGTCGAGGCCGGTGTGTTCGAGGCGGTTGGTGAGATCAGCACCCTGCGCGAGGTGCTCGCCGACGGACACCGCGCCCTGGTGGTCGGGCACGCTGATGAGGAGCGGATCGTCTGGCTGGCCGAGCCGCTGGTCGCCGCCGAGGCGTTGGCACCCGAGTTGGTCGTTGAGATTGACGGGATCGACGACGATCTACGGCCGCGCAAGCTGCGTCCGGGCGACTCGCTGCTGGTCGACACCAAAGCCGGGTACGCCTTCGAGCGCATCCCCAAGGCCGAGGTCGAAGACCTGGTGCTCGAGGAGGTGCCCGACGTCTCCTACGGCGATATCGGTGGTCTGACCCGGCAGATCGAGCAGATCCGCGATGCGGTCGAACTGCCGTTCCTGCACAAGGAGCTTTACCGCGAGTACTCGCTGCGCCCACCCAAGGGCGTGCTTCTGTACGGCCCCCCGGGATGCGGAAAGACGCTCATCGCCAAGGCGGTGGCCAACTCGCTGGCCAAGAAGATGGCCGAGGTTCGTGGCGAGGACGCCCGCGAAGCCAAGTCCTACTTCCTCAACATCAAGGGTCCGGAGCTGCTCAACAAGTTCGTCGGTGAGACCGAGCGTCACATCCGGCTGATCTTCCAGCGGGCCCGGGAAAAGGCCTCTGAGGGCACCCCGGTCATCGTGTTCTTCGATGAGATGGACTCGATCTTCCGAACCCGTGGCACCGGCGTCAGCTCCGACGTCGAGACCACTGTTGTGCCCCAGCTGCTGAGTGAGATCGATGGTGTTGAGGGTCTGGAGAACGTCATCGTCATCGGCGCCTCCAACCGCGAGGACATGATCGATCCGGCGATCCTGCGACCGGGCCGACTTGATGTCAA